>NZ_JBMDWE010000011.1:0-103155 GCF_053579655.1 Gelidibacter sp.
AACGAATAACGAATAACGAATAACGAATAACGAATAACGAATAACGAATAACGAAATTTAAAAAATCGCCCGCTAAAAAGACTGATTACCGCTATTATTTATGAATAGTTATAACCTAATTTCAACAACTCACAATTCTTACCTCGTAGAAACAAACAACTTAACAACAAACAACAAACGCCTACTTCAGTTTCTCATTATTGTGATGCCTGTCGTGATCGCGATTTGTTTTCAGATCCATTTTTTTGTCAAATGCAGCTTGAAGATCAATTCCGGTTTGGTTGGCCAAGCATAAAACGACAAAGACCACATCAGCAAGTTCCTCGCCCAAATCCTTGTCTTTATCACTTTCCTTTTCACTTTGTTCGCCGTAACGACGTGCAATAATTCGGGCAACTTCGCCAACTTCCTCAGTAAGCTGCGCCATATTGGTCAACTCATTAAAGTATCGGACACCATGGGCTTTGATCCAGTCGTCTACGGTTTTTTGCGCGTTTTGAAGTTTCATTTTATATTTTTTTAAGGACTATTTTTTTATCTAACTTATAATCATCAATCTTATATGAAAAAATTAATGTAACTATTCTACATTTTTGGAATCTATAATGATGGTCACCGGACCATCATTTATAAGTTCAACTTTCATATCTGCACCAAACTGGCCTGTTTGTATTTTCTTACATAATTCTACTTCCAATTGCATTATGAAACTTTCATATAAAGGAATGGCAATATCTGGTTTTGCCGCTTTTATATAACTTGGTCGATTGCCTTTTTTGGTCGAAGCGTGAAGGGTAAACTGACTGACCACAATAGCATCACCGTTAGTGTCAAGAAGTGAAAGGTTCATGACGTCACTGTCATCTTCAAAAATACGAAGATTGGCAATCTTTCTTGCAAGCCATTGGATGTCCTCTTGAGTATCTTCATTAACAATGCCCAACAGAATGAGCAATCCTGAGCCAATAGCTGCGACTTTTTTATGGTCAATGATAACACTTGCTTTTGAAACTCTCTGGATGACTGCTTTCATGATCTTTCCCCTAAATCCCCGAAGGGGACCTTTAAATTGTTAATATTTTTTTAAAATCTGAATGAATCTCCCTAATATCGTTGACTTTTTTTAGGTTAATTATTCATTATTAAATCTAAGATCGATGTCCTTTGTGGCGCTTTGTTTCTCCTTTGCGTAACTTTGCGTCACAGCCTTTTTGAGTGTGGAGCTATTCTCACTTCATGTTTTTTCTCGCAGATATTAACCTGACCGTTTTATAACACGCTCTCCCTCATTTATGGAACGCAGATGACGCTGATTCTGCTGATTTTCACTGATTTTTCACCTTCATATCAATTCACATTTGCGTACAGATGACTACTACCCACTAAAAACTCCCTATTACTAACTGCTTGCCCGTCCGAAACTATTGCGGAGGCGGGAAGACTGCCGACTGATGACTGCCAACTGATGACTGCCAACTGATGACTGCCAACTGAACACTTACTTAACCCACTCCTCTGTTCTGTAATGCTCATCGTCGCCTTCTAAGATTTGCAGATAGCTTCGATAGCGTGAAAAAGAAACTTCATCCTTTTCCAAGGCGTCTTTAACCGCGCATTGAGGCTCTTCAACGTGTATACAATTATTGAATTTACAGTTTTGTTTTAGAGCGAAAAACTCTGGGAAATAATCGCCAATTTCTTCCTTATCCATGTCTACGACTCCAAATCCTTTAATACCTGGAGTATCGACTATTCTTGCACCAAAGCTCAAATCGAACATTTCGGCAAAGGTCGTGGTGTGCTGTCCTTGCATATGTTGCATGGAAATCTCTTTTGTTTTTAAGTCCAATCCAGGTTCAATGGCATTGACCAAAGTAGATTTCCCAACTCCCGAATGTCCAGCGAACATACTCGTTTTATCTTTCATCAAAACTTTTAAGTGATCAATATTTTGCCCAGTAAGCGCCGAAACCTCAACACACTCATATCCTATTTTTCGATAAATAGAAGCCAAATATTTTACTTCCATCGCATTTTCGTCGTCGTAAGTATCCATTTTATTGAATACCAAGACGGTTTTAATCCTATAGGCTTTGGTAGATACTAAAAACCGATCAATAAAACTCGTCAATGTTGGCGGATTATTAATGGTAATGAGCAAAAAAACGGTATCGATATTAGAGGCAATAATATGGGTTTGCTTGGATAAATTAACCGATTTACGGACAATATAATTTTCCCGATCCTGAATGTTATGAATGATTCCATTGGTCACATTATCCAATGTTTCGACATCAAAATCGACCACATCGCCAACAGCAATCGGATTGGTGCTTTTAATGTCTTTTATTCTGAATTTTCCTTTTATACGGCAATCGTACACGGCACCTAAGTCGGTTTTCACGGTGTACCAGCTTCCTGTAGATTTATAAACGGTTCCTGTCATTGATTAAATTTAAGCAACAAAATAACGATTTTTTGGTGTTTAAAAAATGTATATTGGCTTATTAATTTTAAAAACAACCTAACTATATGAAAAAATTATTACTTACAGGTTTGTTATTTACATTTATTGTAAATTTAAATGCCCAAACCAATCTTTATGAACATCCGCAATTTGACCAAATTTCTAAAGACCACAGAACCATCGCTATTGTTCCATTCAAGACAAAAGTTAAGCTAAGACCAAAGCAAATGAAGGACATTTCGAGCGAACAATTAGATCGCATAGAAAAAGCAGAAGGCGAAGGCATCCAAACGGCATTATACTCTTGGTTTTTAAAACGTAAAAAAAGAGGAGATATGAAAACTGTAGAAATTCAAGATTCACGTACAACTACAGCCATATTAAGTAAAAATGATATTAACTATAATAATATAACTAATTACACACCGCAAGAATTAGCTAAAATTCTAGGTGTCGATTCAGTCATTTCTGGTAACTTTGAAACCAACAAACCCATGTCAGAAGGCGCTTCGATTGCACTGGCATTTTTAGGAGCTTGGGGTTCAACAAACAGTGCTGTAATTAACATGAGTGTCCATAATGCAGAAGATGGCACCTTATTATGGAATTACAATAAAAAGGTAAAAGGAGGACTCGGAAGCAGCTCAGAAGACTTAATAAATGTCCTTATGAGAAAAGCCTCTCGAAGATTAAGTTATACTAAAAGTTAGTAGTTAATGAACTCCTTAAACTTATAAAATTAGTCTTATAATTTTCTGGAATATTTTATTGAAATAAAAAAAGAGGCTGCCTTAGTAAGATAGCCTCTTTTAAATTAACCGTTAATAATTCTCTCTTGATGGTTGATAGATTCTTGGTGAATCGCTTTAAACATTTTAAGGATAAACTCTTCGCTCAATCCGTTGCGCTCGCCTTCTAAAACCATACTCCCTAAGATTTCATTCCAACGTTTACTTTGTAAAACGGCTACGTTTTTCTGCTTTTTAAGGGCGCCAATACCGTCAGCAAATTTCATGCGTTTTCCAATCATTTCAATCAATTGATTGTCCACAATATCAATTTGCGCTCTCAAATTACTCAAGTTGGTGTTGTATTCCGCTTCAGGATCAGATTCTTTTCTGATGCGTAAATCCTTCATGATTTGAATCAAAGTCTGAGGCGTCACTTGTTGTGAAGCATCACTCCAAGCGGCGTCTGGATTGGTATGCGTCTCAATCATGAGGCCGTCAAAATTCAAGTCTAAAGCCGTTTGTGATACGTCAAAAATCATATCACGTTTTCCAGTAATATGGGATGGATCATTGATTAATGGCAAGTCTGGAAATTTGGTCTGCAATTCAATCGCCAATTGCCATTCTGGATTGTTTCTGTATTTCGTTTTTTCATAGGTCGAAAATCCACGGTGGATAGCGCCTAGTTTTTTGATATCGGCCGTAGCCAAACGCTCAATCGCACCTAACCACAATGGTAAATCTGGATTTACAGGATTTTTAACCAAGACGATTTTGTCGGTTCCTTTTAAAGCATCAGCAATTTCCTGAATAATAAATGGGCTTACGGTTGAACGGGCACCAATCCAAAGCAAATCAATATCATGCTCCAATGCCAACTCAACGTGTGCTCTATTCGCCACTTCAGTAGCGGTTTTCATACCGGTTTCTTCCTTAACTCTTTGTAACCATTTTAATCCCAAAGCTCCAACACCTTCAAACATTCCCGGACGTGTACGTGGTTTCCAAATTCCTGCTCTGTAATAACTGACGTCAGTATCTTTTAATTGGTGGGCGATGCCTAATACCTGCTCTTCTGTTTCCGCACTGCATGGACCTGCAATGACCAAGGGATGATCCAACTTTAAATCATCTAACCATGTTCTCAATTCTTTCTTGTTCTCCATAATTGTTTAAAATTTCCAAGTTTAAAATTCCAAATTCCAATCTTTAGACTACAGTTCCAAAACTATTGGAATTTGGAATTTTATTTTTTTGGTATTTGTTGTTATTGTATTCCGTTTAAAATTTCTTTGATATAATTCGTGTTTTTCATTTCTAAATAGATGGCGTCAAAGTCATCGTCATGCATAAAGCCTCTAAATTTTATCAGATTTTCAATGTATTCATCCAAGGTTTCGAGGACGTTGATTTTATTCTGTTTAAAAATTGGCGTCCACATTTCTGGCGAACTTTTAGCCAAACGAACGGTTGATGCGAATCCACTTCCCGCCATATCAAAAATATCACGTTCGTTACGCTCTTTGTCAATCACTGTTTTTCCCAACATAAAGGAACTGATATGTGATAAGTGCGACACATAGGCAATATGCTTGTCGTGTGCTTCAGGGTTCATATAGCGAATGCGCATGCCTATATCTGTAAACAATTTAAGTGCTTTTTCCTGAAGCTTGAAGGCCGTTTTTTCAACCTCGCAAATGATATTGGTTTTATTTTGGTACAGTCCTAAAATGGCCGCTTTGGGCCCAGAAAACTCCGTTCCCGCAATAGGATGGGCTGCCAAAAAATTACGACGCTTTGGATGATCCTCTATCGCTTTGCAAATTACCGCTTTAGTTGAACCGACATCCATAACCAAGGCATCGTCAGAAACCAGGTCCAATACTTTGACCACTTCATTAACTGCCGCGTCAACAGGAATGGATAAAATGACCAAATCAGCATTTTTTAAATCTTCATATGTGGCTTTAGCATCAATAACATGAAGTTCTATGGCTTCGTTCAAATGATTTTCATTATGATCAATTCCGAAAATCTTTACTTTAGGGTCGTGTTTTTTAATGTCAAGAGCCAAACTCCCACCAATCAATCCAACCCCTATGATGTATATATTTTTCATTCTATTAATATATCGCCCTCCTGGGGCTTTTCGTTTAAAACGAATTATTTTATAAATATGTGGCTACGAATATGTCGTTCAAATGGATGCTATAAAGATGTCGCCCTGATGGGGCTTTCTTACTTACTATAAATCCTACTGTTTACTGTTACTGCAAACTGTTACTGAACACTGCAAACTCAATTGACTCTAGATATCGCGTCTTGCAACTCTTCCAATGGCGCACATAACGAAAATCGGATATAACCTTCGCCGTTGCTACCAAATATGGTGCCTGGCGCAATGAAAATGGAATGTTCCTTCAACACTTTGTCAATAAAGATCTCTGAGGTTAAATGCGCTGGTAATTTTGCCCACACGAATAATCCTGTCGCGTTTTCATCATAAGTACAGTTTAAGGCACTTGCTAATTCCCATACTTTTTGACGACGTTCTTCGTAAACGCTGTTCAAACTGGTAAACCACATTTTTGAACATTTCAACGCTTCAATCGCTCCTTTTTGAATTCCGTAAAACATCCCGGAATCCATATTGCTTTTCACTTTTAAAATCGCATTGATATATTCTGTATTTCCCAACACCATACCAACGCGCCATCCTGCCATATTAAAGGTTTTGCTTAACGAATTAAGTTCCAAACAAACATCTTTTGCGCCTTTGTATTTCAAAATACTTCGCGGATATTCGTTCAAAACAAAACTGTACGGATTATCGTTGACGATTAAAATGTTATGACGTTTTGCAAAGGCGATAATAGACTCAAAAACCTTATTGCTGGCCGTTGCTCCCGTCGGCATATGTGGATAACTAACCCACATCAATTTAACTTTTGACAAGTCACTTTTTTCTAAAGTTACCAAATCCGGACACCAATCATTCTCCGCCACCAAATCATAAAAAACAGGCTTTGCACCTACTAATTTCGTGACTGAAGCATAGGTTGGATAACCAGGATTTGGAATCAACACCTCATCCCCCGGATTTAAAAATGCCATAGAAATATGCATAATCCCTTCCTTACTTCCCATTAATGGCAGCACTTCCGTCAATGGACTTAAGGCGACGCCATAATGTTCCTTATAAAAATCGGTCATGGCTTCCCTTAACTCTGGCAAGCCTTGATAACTTTGATACTTATGCGCAACGGCATCATTCATGCTTTCTTTAATAGCTGAAATGACACGCGCCGGCGGTTCCAAATCTGGGCTCCCAATTCCTAAATTGATGATAGGTTTTCCTTGGGATTTTAGCAAGTTCACTTCTCGCAATTTTTGGGAGAAGTAGTACTCTTCAACAGTGTTTAATCTATCTGCAAAAGTGATCATTGTCGTGAATTTTTATATTCGCCCAGAACTTTAAATTCTTGAGCCATTATTTCCATTATTGATTTTGCTTTTTTATAATCTTGGTAATCTTCAAAAGTAATATCCACAAAAAAGGCATACTTCCAAGGCGTTTCTATTTTTGGTAAGGATTGGATTTTAGTAAGATTCATTCGGCAATCACTCATCACATTTAAAATAGACGCCAAACTGCCACGTTTATGATCCAATGTAAATTTTAGTGATGCTTTATTGATTTCATTTTCAGGTAAAACGCCATTGCTTGTTTTTGCAATGACAAAACGAGTTTCATTCTGTTTGATGGTTTGGATACTCTCTGAAATGATTTCCAATTCGAACAGTTCTGAAGCCAATCGGCTTGCGATGGCACCGACGTTTTTTAATTGTTTTTGCTGAATGCGTCGTGCTACCTCAGCCGTATCTTTATCTTCCACCAACTTAATGTGCGGGTATTTTTTAAAAAACTGCTTACACTGCAACAAAGCCATAGGATGCGAATATACTTCGTGAATATCCTCCATGGACTGCCCTGGCAATCCCATCAAATGATGCTGAATATCCAAATAATGCTCGCCAATAATGTGCAATTGATTATCGTCAATTAAGGCATAATTAGGGATGATGGAACCAGCAATAGAGTTCTCAATCGCCATAATAACGGCATCCGTTTTATGCGTTAGAACACTCTGTACAGCGCCATCAAACGTCATACACTCATCAATTTCATCTAGCAAATCATTAAAATACTCGAGGGCGACGATATGATGAAACGACCCTTTAACTCCTTGTATGGCAACAGATTTTATCATGTTATATCTTTGGAATTTCCGTCGAAACGGAACTAATTTTAAATGTTATTATTCATTTTCACAAACTCTCAAAACCTATTAAAACAAAAAAGTCCCGATTTTCATCGAGACCTTTATATTAAATTTATAGTGAATAAATTATACATACGAAGCCTCGTTCCCTTTGCTAAAAAAGAAATAAAAAAAGCTGTGATATGTGTAATTGATTGTTTTCATAATTTGATTTCGCTAAAGTAAATAATAAATTGGATAAACAAAATGTTTTTTCAATTCTTTTTTCATTACAACGATTTCGTTAATTCATTGCATGACTAAAATGCTTACTTTTGAGCAAAAATCTTGAATCATGTCAATTGAAGTCAATCATCTTACCAAGTTTTATGGGGATCAAAAAGCGCTGAATGCTATTTCTTTTAAAATTAATAAAGGAGAAATTGTAGGGTTTTTAGGTCCGAATGGCGCAGGAAAATCGACCATGATAAAAATTTTGACTACTTATATTGATGCTTCTGAAGGCGTAGCCAAAGTCAATGATTTTGATGTTCATAAAAATGCTTTAGACGTTCAGAAACTGGTAGGCTATTTACCGGAACACAATCCGTTGTATTTAGACATGTATGTGAAGGAGTATTTAGCATTCAATGCCAATGTTTATAAAGTTGGTAAAACACGGATTGATGAAGTGATTGAGCTTACAGGCCTCACGCCAGAAGCACATAAAAAAATTGGGCAACTTTCCAAAGGCTATCGCCAACGCGTGGGATTGGCCACGGCATTGTTGCACGATCCAGAAGTGTTGATTTTGGATGAACCAACTACGGGATTGGATCCAAATCAGTTGGTTGATATCCGAAATTTGATCAAATCCTTAGGAAAAGAAAAAACGGTTTTTTTGTCTACTCATATCATGCAAGAAGTCGAAGCCATTTGTGACCGCGTCATCATTATCAATAAAGGTCAAATTGTTGCCGATAAAAAACTATCAGAATTAAAAGCCGATCAGGAACAGATTATTGAAGTCGAATTTGATTATCGCGTGGAAGATGCTTTTTTGAATCGTTTAAAGCATATCCAAACCGTCAAAAATACACATGATTTCATCTACGAATTAACGTTTTCTACCAAAGAAGACATGCGTCCATCCGTGTTTGATTTCGCGCACGATAATGGTTTGAAAATCCTCCAACTGAATCAAAAGAACAAAAACCTAGAAAGTCTTTTTAGAGAATTAACGGCAAAATAAGAATCACTCCACAATTAATCGTCCCGAGTAAAACGTTTGCACATCAACAACAGGCGGTTGATTTACCAAAATGACATTCCCTGTACTTCTGATTTCTCCGATTAATGAAACCTGCGGATTCAGTATCATATCATTACTACTCCTTTGAAAAATACTGATGTTTTGGGCAATTAGATGCCGTCCTTCAAAGCGGGAATTTCCGGAATAAAATCCGATGGTCAAATTCTCAACCGCTCCACTCAAAAATATATGAGACAAGTTGTTAGTGGTTACTTTCAAATTCGTGCAATTGACTTCCAATCGAAAATCGCCAACGGTATGATATAGTCCTTCTGCCCCAAAATCTTCTGAAATTAAAGATAGATTAGGATAATTTAATACACCATCACTTAAAATTGGCAATCCTGTGCTCGACCTGATGCTGGTCATATTGGGCGCACTGACGTAAATTTTAGTAATTCCATAATCTCTAGTAAGATTGCATCCATTTTCATCTTTCAAAATGAGTTGTCCATTTTCTACTTTGACCACAATCTCATCCATTAAATACTCGCCCGTTTCTACGATAATCTTTTGCTCTGGCGCATCCTTGAGAATGAGCTGTACACGTTCAAAAACAATAATTTCATTGAAGTCTGCCACCGTAAATTCCTTTTGAACAATAGCTCCGGAATTCTGAAAACAATCGGGCACATTCTTGCCATTGCAGGATAGCAATACCGTGGCAATAAGGATGTATATAAATTTTTTCATTCTAAATTTTTTGGATAATTTTTAAACCCTTAGCTTAAAGCATTAATTTCCAAAACTTACAGTGATTTGAAAACCTTCAACAATTTTGAAGAATAAAGGATACTAAATAATTTTTGAAAGTTAATCTCAGAAAGCATTTTATGATTCTGTTCGAATTTTAGAAATAACATCGGTCGATAAAATCCAATCTATTCCTTTTTTCGCTAACCCTGTGATTAGCTTCTTATCTCCTGTCCAAAGTGGCGCATCTAATTCTAGCGCTAGAGCAATGAACGGCGCATCAAATTCGTCCACATTTTCAGTCAGTTAGATGGCCTTTCGCCAAGTAGTTTCTTTAATGAATTCCAAATTAATCAAATCTATCTTTTTAAAAATATTGCGCTGAAGAAACTCCAAATCACTCTCCGAAAACCCGCTGATTCTCAAGAATTTATCCTTGTGATTTTCAAGTTCATCTATGAGATAAGTTGGTGTGTAAAAGTTAAATATCTCTGAAGAATTTAGCAAAAGATCGCTTATCGTCCCGTTGGGGCTTAAAAGTCCACTAAAAATGATATTAGTATCAACTACGATGTTCACTTTACAAACCGACTTTTATTTTTATTCCACCAAGAAGATTTAGATTCGGAGGAAAGTTCGTCAATTTGCTTTTGGGAGACCTTACTTTTTGATGCGATTTCGCGGAACTTTAGATAATCTATAATCCACTGAAGCCCAATCAAGTCGATTTCAGAAGATAACCGAATTAAAATTTCCTTATTTGTTCTTTCAATTTGCATATTTAAATGTAGTCAAAATTTTCAATCACTCCAAAATTTTATCTCAAAATGCACACTTATGTCTTTGCGCCATCAAAACGACATTTCGATAGCATTTGAAACATGTTCTTCAACTTCATGCTTCCAACTCCGTGCTCCATGCTTCCTAAAGCCTCACGCCCACACCAAACTCTACGGCCTCCGCTTTCGCACCATGCGCTTTAAGCGTTAGCGCACTAAAAAAGGTATCTCCAAAATAGCGCTTTAAACCTATTCTTTCATACACGCGACCTTCAAAATCGTATGGATAATAAGCGTAATAGCCCAATTGGGTAATAAAAGACATCTTATTAATGAACAATTCATGTCCAACAAAAATACCCACACGCTTATAATCGGTATCAGGATCCACATGGCGCTCAGGATAAGCTACCGAATAATAATAAATCAATTCCTTTAAAAAATGTGCAAAAAACACATCGGCTCCCACCTGAAAGGCACTTTTTCTATTGATGCGCTTATCGGCATAAATGGAGAAATTATAAAACGGATATTGCCCCATGCCCACAATATCACTTTCATTGACACCCGTTCTAAACGCAATATTATATTTGATTTTTTCTGTGAATTTTTTATTTTCGGTAGAAGGCTGAAAGTCGGGCTCGCTCTTATAATCGAACATATAATTGGCACCTACATTAAAAACAAAAGTATTTGTAGAGTTATTTGGCGCTTTCACATTGGCGTTTGAATAATGAATCACAGAAATGCCTGCCTGAAACCCCAATCCTTTATAAACATTCTCCTTTTTATAATTGAGCATGAAATAGGTACTACTCAATAAATCGGAGCCGTAGGCACCATTCGTATAATTGGTCTCTTTATGATATGGATTTGTCGTGTAGGCAAGACCTTGACCAATTCTGAAATTTAGGTTACGATTCAGAAAATAGAAATTGTAATGCGCATATAAACCGTAGTTTTTACCCAAATACTCGTTTTTCATGTCTTGATAAACAAAAGAAAATCCCCAATCTGGATAGTTGAAACGACTTTCCCACGGCTGAAACCCGTAAGTTTTTTTGTTGTAACTTAAGATTAAGCCCGTGGGATGGTCCGTGATCAAATGTGCAATATCAGGATTGTGCTCCAATAAGGTTCCGTAGAAATAATTGGAATCTACAGTGAACAAATTTGGATCTTCCTCTTGAGCGAACAGAAACGAACTCGTTAAACACAGTAAACCTATTATTAATTGCTTCATCCCGTTTAGTTATTCAGCAAATTTAACAGAATAATCAAAACTCCAACCTTTGTAGGAATCTATCTTGATAAATTAACGATCTGATTATCTTTCCGCAAATTTTAAAAAACCTGTGAAGCAATGGTTTGAATATTGTCACTTTTTCCCATAGAATAATAATGCAATACTGGAATTCCAGCTTTTTGTAACTCTTTTGACTGCTGAATACACCATTCAATGCCCACTTGTTTGACCTCAGCATTATCCTTGCATTTAATGACTTCGGCAATTAAAGCCTCAGGCAAATCAACATGAAAGCGATGTGGCAATAAATTCAGTTGTTTTTTAGTGGCAATAGGTTTTAAGCCCGGAATAATAGGAATGGAAATGCCTTCTTTTCGGCATTTTTCAACAAAATCAAAATATTTCTGATTATCAAAAAACATTTGGGTCACAATATATTCTGCTCCACTTTTGATTTTCTTTTTCAGAAAATGGATGTCACTATCCAAACTTGGTGCTTCCATGTGTTTTTCAGGATAGCCTGCAATACCAATACAGAAATTGGTTTTTGAAGTATTCAGGAGTTCATCGTCTAAATAATGGCCATCATTTAGTGCTTTAATCTGTTTTACCAAACCTTCGGCATATTCATGGCCATCCTTTTCTGGTGTGAAGTACGTCTCCGTTTTAACCGCATCGCCTCTCAAAGCCACGACATTTTGAATGCCCAAAAAGTCAAGATCAATCAAGAAGTTCTCAGTATCTTCCTTTGTAAAGCCACCACATAATATATGCGGAATGGCATCCACTTTATAGCGGTTTTGTATCGCCGCACAAATCCCTACCGTTCCCGGACGTTTCTTGACCACCTGTCTTTTAAGCAGGCCGTTGGCTTGCTCTTTATAAACGTATTCCTCACGATGGTAAGTGACGTCAATAAAAGGTGGTTTAAACTCCATCAACGGATCAATATTATCAAAAATAGATTTGATATGCTGTCCCTTTAATGGTGGTAATATTTCAAACGAAAACTGTGTATTTCCGTTGGCTTGTGCGATATGTTCTGTTACTTTCATGTTTACTCCCCCTAAAGTGGAAATCTCTTTTTGCCACGAATACACGAATGTATTCTATGACATCATATTAATATTTATTTTATTTTGGCGTTACCTAAAGGTCGCGCTGTCACTACTCGCTCTCTTCGAGGAGCTCAAACAGACCGTTCCATCGCTAACGCAGCTTCCCGATTTCCTATTTATCAAATAAGAATGAATGAGTCATCGCTAACGCAGCTTCGTCAACTTCATAAAGCTTGGTCGTTGATATTTAATTATCGCCTCTAGAAACGTGGGTGAAATAATTTTTTTTAAGTAGCTCGACTACTGTTTTTTATTATTTCTCTGCGTTCCTCTGTGCCAACTCTGTGAAACTCTGCGTCACAGCATATTTCACAGAGACACACCGAAATTCACGGAGAGATATAGAGTAATTTAACTCTAGTCTGCTAGATTAGGACTCAACCATTTTTCCGCTTGTTCATTGCTGACACCACGTCTTTTGGCGTAGTCCTTTAATTGATCATCCGTAATTTTTCCTAATCCGAAATACTTGGCTTGGGGATTTGCAAAATAATAACCAGAAACACTTGCAGCTGGCCACATCGCCAAACTATCAGTTATCTCTAAGCCTATATGTTCTTTGACCTGCATTAATTTCCAAATTGTTTTTTTCTCCAAATGGTCAGGACAGGCTGGATAACCCGGCGCTGGACGAATGCCTATATAGCTTTCTTTTATCAATTCGTCATTGGACAAATTCTCAACGGAGTCATAACCCCAGTAAATTGTTCTCACTTCTTTATGCAAATATTCTGCGAAGGCTTCAGCAAGTCGGTCGGCGATGGCCTTGATCATAATGGAGTTATAATCGTCTAACTTTTCTTCAAAATCCTTTGCCAACTCTGCCGTTCCAAAACCTGTAGTCACAGCAAAACACCCCATATAATCTTGCTTTCCGGAATCTTTCGGCGCTACAAAATCTGCTAGGGCAAAATTGGGGATACCTTCACGTTTATCAAGTTGCTGACGAAGCGTTAAAAACGTAGCTTTTACATTCCCTGATTCATCATAAATTTCGACATCATCATCATTTACGGTATTCGCAGGAAACAATCCAAAAATAGCTTTTGCTCCCAACAGTTTTCCCTCTATCACTATTTTCAGCAAGGCTTTAGCATCTGCAAATAACTCAACAGCTTGTTCGCCTACAACCTCATCGATTAGGATATCAGGATATTTCCCATGTAAATCCCAACTTCTAAAAAACGGACTCCAATCGATAAAATCCACCAATTTTGAAAGGTCAAAATCTTGAATAATCTGAATACCCAATTGGTTGGGTTTGACAATTTCTGAAGTATTCCAATCAATTTTAAATTTCCGTTTCCGAGCTTCTTCAATCGTCACAAAATTCTTGGTCTTGCCACGTTTTAAAAACTGCTCACGGAATTTCTCATATTCTTCACGAATCTGTTCCTTATAAACCTGATTGTCCTTTTTAAGTAAATTCCCTACTACGGTTACCGCTCTTGAAGCATCGTTGACATGCACAACAGTATGGGCATAATTTGGCGCAATCTTCACGGCGGAGTGCGCTCGTGAGGTGGTCGCACCTCCAATAAGCAAAGGAATAGTGATGTTTTTCTTTTCCATTTCTTTGGACACATACACCATTTCATCCAAGGAAGGTGTGATGAGTCCACTCAATCCAATGATATCTACATTTTCCCTGATCGCAGTTTCGATGATTTTTTCTGGTGGCACCATCACGCCCAAATCTATGATTTCGTAGTTATTACAACCTAAAACCACGCTGACGATATTTTTACCTATATCATGCACATCACCTTTTACCGTGGCCATTAACACACGACCAGCAAAGGCTTGCTTGCCATCTTTTTCGGCTTCAATAAATGGTTGAAGATAAGCGACGGCTCTTTTCATCACGCGCGCCGATTTTACCACTTGCGGTAAGAACATTTTTCCACTTCCAAACAAATCGCCAACCACACTCATCCCAATCATTAAATGACCTTCAATGACTTCAATAGGTTTTTGACTTTCTTGACGTGCTTGTTCGACATCTTCAATAATAAAGGTTTCGATACCTTTTACTAAAGCGTGCGTAATGCGTTCTTGAAGTGGATCATTTCGCCATTCTTGCACAGTTTTTTCAGTTACGGACAAGTCGCGACTTGTCCTTACTGTTTCGGCAAAATCCAACAAACGCTCGGTGGCATCCTCTCTTCTGTTGAACAATACATCTTCAACATGCTCCAATAAATCTTTCGGAATTTCATCATAAATCTCCAACATGGTTGGATTGACAATTCCCATCGTCATACCATGCTGAATGGCATGATATAAAAATGAGGAGTTAATGGCTTCACGAACCACATCATTCCCTCTAAAAGAAAAGGACACGTTGCTCACACCGCCAGAAACATTCGCATATGGTAAGTTTTCACGAATCCATTTGGTGGCATTGAAAAAGTCCAAAGCATTCAAACGGTGCTCTTCCATTCCTGTAGCCACAGGGAAAATATTGGGATCAAAAATGATATCCTGAGCTGGAAAGTGGACAATGTCCACCAATATTCTATAGGAGCGCTCACATATCTCAATTCGGCGTTGATAAGTATCGGCTTGTCCGTCTTCATCAAATGCCATGACAATCACAGCCGCACCATAACGTTTTACCAATTTAGCGTGATGAATAAAAGTGGCTTCGCCTTCCTTTAAACTGATGGAGTTAACCACCGATTTCCCTTGCACAACTTTTAAGCCCGCTTCAATGATTTCCCATTTGGAACTATCAATCATGATCGGTAACTTGGCAATATCTGGCTCAGAGGCAATCAAATTCAAAAATTTGGTCATAGCAAAAACGCCATCCAACATGCCTTCATCCATATTGACGTCGATGATTTGGGCACCGCCTTCCACCTGATCACGCGCTACATCTAAGGCTTCACTGTACTTTTCGTCTTTTATAAGACGTAAAAACTTACGTGATCCTGTGACGTTGGTGCGCTCGCCGACGTTTATAAAATTACTCTCAGGAGTGACTATTAATGGCTCGAGACCTGAAAGTGTTAAGTATTTGTTTTGTTTCTTCATTTTCTTTCTATTCATAAGATTTAGCTTCGCTGAAACTAAAGGGTTCCATCTTTCACAGGAACTTTTCAAGACCTAAAGGTGTTAAGAATTATTCATTTTGATCTTTTAAAACAACCCTTCCGTCTTCATCCCGATTTCGCGGGATGAATTCACCTTCCCTTCATTTCGACAAGCTCAATGCAAGAGGGAAGGAATTATTTACGCTAGCACATTGACTCGTCGTGGTTTATAATTCTTAGCGGTATCCGCAATCAGCTTTATATGCTCTGGCGTCGTACCGCAACAACCGCCAATGATATTGATCAAACCATCTTTGAGGTATTCTTCTATCAGCACGTTCATTTCTTTTGCTGTTTGCTCATACTCTCCAAAAGCATTTGGCAAGCCCGCATTGGGATGCGCAGAAGTATAAAATTCGGTTTCGTTGGATAAACGTTGTAAATAAGGTTGTAATTGGTCAGCTCCAAGCGCACAATTAAATCCGACGCTTAATAAAGGAATATGGGAAACGGACATCAAAAAAGCTTCAACAGTTTGCCCAGAAAGTGTTCGTCCTGAGGCATCGGTAATCGTTCCGGAAACCATGATGGGAATGTCAATATTTCGGTCTTCTTTGACTTCTTCGATCGCAAATAAAGCGGCTTTTGCATTTAAGGTATCAAAGATAGTTTCTACCAAAAGCAGATCAACACCACCGTCAATCAGAGCTTCCACTTGCTGTTTGTAAGCAATGCGCAATTCGTCAAACGTAATGGCACGAAATTCCGGCTTATTAACGTCTGGCGATAGACTTGCAGTTTTGTTCGTTGGTCCAATACTTCCCGCCACAAAACGCGATTTTTCAGGATTGGCTTTGGTAAATTCATCTGCAATTTGTTTGGCAATTTTAGCGGATTCAAAATTCAGTTCGTAAACCAAATGCTCCATATTATAATCTGCCATGGCAATGGTAGTACCGGAAAATGTATTAGTTTCCACAATATCAGCACCGGCTTCAAAATATTGACGATGTATATCAGCAATAGCTTGTGGCTGCGTCAATGACAATAAATCATTATTGCCTTTAAGCGAACTTGGATAATCTTTGAAACGCTCCCCGCGAAAATCTTCTTCCGAAAAATTATAGCGTTGTAGCATAGTGCCCATGGCGCCATCTAAAACTAAAATACGATGTTGTAATAAATTTTGTAAATCTGACATTTTGTAAAAAAAATAAAAATGTCATCAGGAAAGTGAGAGGAAAATACACTTTGGTTATCTGTCTAAATCCTGAAATAACTTCAGAATAAAGTAGAATTTAGCACCTTCTTAAAGATTCCCGTCTACGCAGGAATTAAGGGTTGCTAAGGCTTCAATGGGTCTAATCCCTCTGCCTTTCGTGATAACAAATATTAATAATAAGAACTTAGGCGAATTTAGGTCATAAAAAATGGTTCACCAACTTTAATCAAATAAATTTGAAGATAAATAACGGTCCCCAATATCGCAAATAATGGCAACAATAATTCCGTGGTCTAATTTTTCAGCAATTTTCAGAGCCGCTGCCACGCAACCGCCACTGCTCATTCCCGCAAATACACCTTCTTCCTTAGCTAATCTGTTAGTCATGAGCTTTGCCTCCTCTTCGCTCACTTCAATAATTTCATCTACTTTAGACCGGTCAAAAATTTTGGGCAGATAAGCTTCAGGCCATTTTCTAATCCCAGGTATTTTTGCCCCATCTTTTGGTTGTGCACCAACAATGTTGATATTTTTATTATGCTCTTTCAAAAAGGTGGAAACCCCCATGATGGTTCCAGTCGTTCCCATCGCGGATACAAAATGTGTGATTTCGCCATTGGTATCTCGCCATATTTCAGGCCCTGTAGTTTTGTAATGAGCTTTCCAATTGTCGTCATTAGCAAATTGATTCAGCATAAAGTAACCTTTATCATGCTCCAATTGCTCCGCGAGATCGCGAGAGCCTTCAATACCTTCATCAGCCGAAGTCAAAATCAGTTCGGCCCCATAAGCACGCATCGTTTTAATGCGCTCTTCCGTAGAGTTTTCCGGCATAATCAAAACCATTTTCAACTCCAATAATTGAGCAATAAATGCTAAGGCTATTCCCGTATTCCCACTAGTGGCTTCCACCAAAGTATCGCCCTTTTTTATCTCACCACGTGTCAAGGCTTCAGAAATCATGTTAAAAGCAGCTCGATCCTTGACGCTTCCGCCAGGGTTTTTTCCTTCCAACTTCAGGAATAAGCGCACTCCGTTTTTTGAAATTAAGTTTTTAACTTCAATGAGTGGTGTGTTTCCAATTTGATCGATTATTGATTGACTTCTAATCATTTGTTGCGCGTACTAATTTGTATTTCGGTTTGATAGGTGACTAAGGAATTTGCAGGAATAGATTGGGTTATCCAAACATTGGCTCCAATAATACTATTCGCACCGATTACAATATCTCCGCCTAATATGGTTGCATTGGCATAAATAGTGACATTATCTTCAATAGTTGGGTGTCGTTTTGTTGCTGACAAACTTTTTTTAATTTGAAGGCCACCCAAGGTCACACCTTGATAGATTTTTACGTTGTTTTTGATGATTGCAGTTTCGCCGATGACAATCCCAGTACCGTGATCGATATAAAACGAATCACCGATGGTTGCTCCAGGATGAATATCAATACCAGTTAACCCGTGAACATGCTCGCTCATCATCCGAGAAATAACAAATGATTTCAGATTGTATAAAGCATGACTTAATCTATGGATGGCAATGGCATGAAAACCTGGATAAGCCAAATAGACTTCTGTTAAATTCTTTGCCGCTGGATCTCCTTGAAGTATAGCAAGCGCATCTAAATCAAGCTTTTTTCGAATACTGGTAAACTGGCTTTCAAATTGACGCCATAATGCTTCTCCATGATCTAATTGAAGTTTTGAGGTAATCTCAAGAAATGTATCCTCAACAAACTGACTTTTATGCTCTCGATATTCCTCATCGAATAGCATATAAAAAAGAGCTTTGCTAAAGGTTTCTACAGTATCTTTTAGACAAATATTATAACTCGTAAATGAATTTCGATAATTAGATGTTGCGCTCATACCTTCAATATTACGCATTATTAAGGAGTAGCAAAAAGATATTAAAGTAAAATTAACAAGAAAACTCCAACTTAAAAGAACGTCATTACAGAAAGACTCTCTTCAATTCCTTGATGATATTAAGCGCTCTCAAGTGCCTGTTTTAAATCGGCAATAATATCATCAACATGCTCCAATCCAACTGAAATCCGAACTAATCCATCAGAAATTCCAGTTTCCAAACGGTCAGCTTCGCTCAATTTGCTATGGGTTGTACTTGCAGGATGCGTGGCTATGGAACGTGTATCGCCCAAATTGGCAGAAAGCGATAACATTTTCAAATGATTCAGAAATTGACGGCCCGCTTCCATGCCGCCTTTCACTTCAAAGGCCACAACATTGCCACCTTGTTTCATTTGTTTTTTGGCCAACTCATATTGTGGATGCGATTTTAAGAATGGATATTTCACCAAAGCAACCTTATCATGAGCTTCCAAAAACTCAGCAACTTTAAGTGCATTTTCACAATGTCTATCGACGCGAACTCCTAAGGTTTCTAAACTTTTTGAAAGAATCCAAGCGTTGAATGGCGATAAGGCTGGCCCAGTATTTCTTGAAAACAAATAAATTTCTCGCATTAAATCCGCTCTGCCGACAGTCACGCCTCCAAGAACACGGCCTTGCCCATCAATCAATTTTGTAGCCGAATGAATAACCAAGTCCGCACCAAATTTTATAGGGTTTTGCAGATAAGGCGTTGCAAAACAATTGTCAATAATGAAGATAAGATTGTGCTTTTTGGCAATTTTCCCCAATAATTCTAAATCTAAGATATCCACGGCGGGATTTGTCGGACTTTCCACAAACAAAATCTTGGTGTTCGGCTGAATAAGGCTTTCGAGGTGATCGATCTCCTCGACTTTAAAATAACTGGTTTCTATATCCCATTTTGGTAGAAACTTGGTAAATAAGGTATGCGTCGAACCAAAAACACTTCGTGCCGACACAATATGATTGCCCGCATTAAGTAAAGCGGCGAAGGTTGAAAATACCGCAGCCATTCCTGTTGCAAACGCATAACCACTTTCCGCACCTTCAAGCTTGCACATTTTATCGACAAATTCGGAGGTATTCGGGTTTGTAAACCGGCTATAAATATTACGTTCCTTTTCTTCAGCGAAAGACGCTCGCATATCTTCGGCATCTTCAAAAATAAAACTGGAAGTTAAATGTAAGGGCGCGGAATGTTCCATGAATTCTGAACGTTCCATTTGTGTTCTGATGGCGTCGGTTTCGAATTTGTAATTGCTCATCGATTATTTTTTAAGACCTGTCAGGTTTTGAAAACCTGACAGGTCTGGCCTGAAAGTGGCTCTTTTCTAATTAATATGTTTTGATAATCTTAAGATATCTCCAAAAACGCCTCTAGCGGTCACTTCTGCTCCAGCACCTGCACCTTGAATCACGATAGGTTGCTCGCCATAGGACTCTGTGAAAATTTCGAAAATAGCATCGGAACCTTTGATATGACCTAAAGTACTATCTAAAGGAATGGACACTAATTTGACCTCCAAATTTCCTTTGTCCTGTGATAAATCGCCCGACAAATCGCCAACATAGCGCAACACATGGCCTTCTTTCTGTTGGTCTTTTATCGCTTGGAACTTGTCATCTAAAACATCTAATTGCTTTAAAAATTCAGAGGTCGGAATTTCTCTATAAGCTTCTGGAATAAGATTTTCCACAGAAATATCATCAAACTCATTTTGCAAATCGAGTTCTCTTGCTAGAATCAAGAGTTTTCTTGCAACATCATTTCCTGAGAAATCCTCTCGAGGATCTGGTTCTGTAAATCCTTTATCAATGGTTTCTTGAATAATGGTACTAAACAATTGATCCTGAACCGAAAAATTATTGAACAAATAACTGAGGGTTCCAGAGAAAACACCACGAATACGTGTGATATTCTCGCCCGATTCATGTAATAATTTAATCGTATCAATCAACGGTAAACCTGCGCCTACGGTAGTTTCATACAAATAACTCTTTTGGTTATCGTCCAAATTTCGTCTGAGTTCGGTATAAAAATCGTGTGAAATCGTGTTTGCTATTTTATTAGAAGACACCAAGTCAAATCCAGCTTCCACCAACGGAATATAATTTTGATAAAACTCCGAACTTGCCGTATTGTCCACCGCAATTAGGTTTTCTAAATGATGGGTTTTTGCAAAGTCCATAATATCTTGAAGGGCATAGCCTTTCGGGGTGTTTTCTAAAGCGTTCTGCCAATCAGAATCGGCACCTTTTTTATTTAATAGCACTTGTTTTGAATTGGCAATTGCAAAAATATTCAAACTGATACCTTTTCGCTTTTCGATATCGGCCTTCGATTTTAGAATTTGGTTGATTAAAGCACCACCAACTCCGCCATGTCCAAAAATCGCAATATTTATTTTCTTGGAAATTCCGAAGACTTCGCCATGAATCACGTTTACCGCTTTATGAAGCTGATTTTTTCTGACCACCAAACTTACGTTTCGGCCCGTAACCGTATTATTGAATAATAACGGGGTAATCTGATTTTTTATCAACGCATTGAATGGCTTATGAAACGAGCCTAACTCAATTCCGATAATCGAAATTACGGACACGTCATCAATTACGCTAATTTTACTCACGTCTTGTGAGTAAAAGTCATTTTCAAACTCACGCTCCAAAGCAATTACGGCTTGGGTTGCCTTATCGGCATCAATGACCAAACCAATGCCACGCTCGGAAGAACCTTGCGAAACAATGCTTACGCTAATATTATGTTGGCTTAAGGCTTTAAAAATTCGAGCATCGACACCAACTTTCCCTAGCAATCCGCGGCCTTCAAAGTTGATCAACGCCACATTGTCCAAAATGGAAAGCGAGGTCACTTCCTTCGTATTTGCTTTGGCAGAAATTAAAGTGCCTTCATCATCAGGATTAAAGGTGTTTAAAATCCGAAGTTTGATGTTTTTCTCTAATAATGGAATGATGGTTTTAGCATGTAAAACGTTCGTTCCAAAGTTGGCAAGCTCATTGGCTTCAGCAAAAGATAATTCGCGAATTTTTTGAGCATCGGCCACCAAATCAGGATTGGCCGTATAAATTCCGTTGACGTGCGTAAAGTTTTGAAGCTCTTCAGCATCTAAATAATTCGCCAATAAAGAAGCGGAATAATTACTCCCGTTTCTACCTAATAAGGTCGTTTCATTTTTAGAATTCGACCCAATAAAACCTGTAACCACATTCACTGTGGTGCCATTGAAATTCTTGAAATGTGCCAAAACATTTTCACGAGACGCTTTTTCAACAGGTTGTGCATTCAGATAATCGCCTTCTGTTTTAATCAATGTAGTCGCATTGGTTGCATTGGCATTGATATGCTCAGCTTTCAGTAAGGCTGTAATCAATTTAGACGAAATGATTTCGCCAGCGGCCAAAACCTCAGCTTTTATTTTATCGCTGTAATCGCCCAAAAGCGCTACGCCTTTGAATATATTTTCCAACGCTGAAAACTCAGGTGTAAAATCAACAGATTTTAACGGTTCAGATTGATATGTTTTGAACGCTTCAAAATCATCTTGATAAGCTTCTCGATGCGATGCTTTGGTCAAAAGAGCTTCCAATTCATCCGTAGCATTCCCACGTGCCGAAACAACAACGGCAATTTTTTCATGGTCTTCTACTTTTTTCTTTATGATAGATAGGGTTCGTTGTAAACCTTCGCCATTGGCCAAAGATTTCCCCCCAAATTTTAATATTTTCATTTTTTTATGTGCTGTATCTGGTCTAAAAATGGGTTCAATGATTTTTTCTAATTGATCAAATTCAATTAAAAACGCATCGTGACCGTGATCGGAATTGATTTCACTATAGGTTACATTCGGATGGATTAAGGCCAATTGCTTTTGAGTTTCGCGATTTTCTTCCGCCGTAAAAAACAAATCTGAATCGACGCCAACAATGGTAATATTTGAATTGATCGCATTTAAAATGTTAGGATCGTCTCCATTATTTTTGGTAACATCAATGGTTTTCAGCAACTGATTCATCAATTTATAAGCCGATAACTGAAAACGTTCCTGTAATTTATTGCCGTGGTGCAACAACCAACTCTCTACATTAAATATTTCCGAATCGTCCTTTTTACTGCGTTGAAAACGTTCCTTAAAAGATTTTGGCGTTCTGTAGCACAACATGGCGTGCATTCTGGCATCGTGAACTGGATTACTGGAATTGACTAAAAATTGTTCCTGAATTTGACAATTGGCAATCAACCAATCGGTCGATTTCCAATCGGTTGCTACAGGAATAAGGTGTTCTGCTAAAGTTGGTGCTAAAAACGCCATTTCCCAAGCAATTCCACCGCCCAACGAACCACCAATCAAGGCGAAAACTTTCGTGATTTTAAGCTCTTTCAAGCCTTCTAAAAATAATTTGGCAATATCTCTGGCTATGAAATCTTTGTAATTCTCAACAGTAAAACCGTCATAGCCATTCCCTGGAATGTTGAATGACAAAATGGTATACACATTGGTGTCAATCACTTTATCAGCGCCAATAAGATCCAGCCACCAACCACCTTCGCCGGCCACATTGCTATTACCGGTCAACGCATGGTTGACCAACACAATCGGTGCCGTGCCTAAAGGTTTACCAAAAAGTTGGTAAGACAATTTTATAACAATTGTCTTACCACTTTCTAAGGTATAATTCGGAATTTGGATGTAATTTAATTGTGACATCTATTGAACTGCATATTGTTTTTCCACACTCACCTTTACAGGCGTAATGTTGGTTAAATTATCTTTTACTGGACATCTATCTTGAACAATTCGCAGCCATTCGGCTAATTTTTCAATAGAAGCATCGGTCTCAGGAATTAACTTTAAATCTATTTCCTTAAAACCTGCTCTTTCAGCATTTGAAACTCCAAATAATTTATCAGGATTAATGTTTCCTGACACTTCTATATGTAATTTCTTAATTGAGAATCCCAATTCTTTCGCTACCAAATGCCCAACTACGTTGACACAGCCTGCTAAACCAGCCAAAATATATTCAACCAGATTTGCATTTTCATCAGTACCTCCTAAACCTTCAGGTTCATCTACCACCAGTTTAAACTGTCTGGTTTTGGCAATAAATTTGGCCTCAGAAGCACTGTGTCCTTTTACACTAAATGTTAATTCGCTCATGATTTAGGGGTTTATTAGTTAGCTGAATTCTGCAAAACAGATTCACTAACTAGTTTAAACGCCTGTTTTAAATCAGCTTTTAAATCGTCGATATCCTCTAGACCGACCGACAAACGAATTAAATCTTTTGTAACTCCAGTAAGTTCCTGAGCTTCGTCCGGCAACTGTTGGTGCGTGGTGCTTGCTGGATGAATGATGAGTGATTTGGTATCGCCGATATTAGCGAGCAATGAGAACAACTTGGTTTCATCTGCAATTATTTTAGCCGCTTCATAACCTCCAGTAACACCGAAAGTAACCAAGCCACTTTTGCCTTCCGGCAGATATTGATCAGCCAACGCTTTATAAGGACTTGATTCCAAACCTGGATAATTTACCCAAGTGACTTCCTCTTGCTCTTGAAGCCATTTGGCCAATTCCAAAGCATTTTTACTGTGTTGTTTGATACGTAATTCTAAAGTTTCCAAACCTTGAATGATTTGAAACGCATTAAATGGACTTAACGCCGATCCGTAATCACGAAGACCTTCCACACGAACTTTTGCGATAAAAGCCGCATTTTTCAATACTTCTGAATATACTAAACCGTGGTATCCGGCAGATGGCTCTGTAAATTCTGGAAATTTACCATTGGCCCAATCAAAATTACCACCGTCAACAATGGCGCCTCCGATAGCAGTTCCATTACCATTTGCGTATTTTGTTAACGAGTGAATAACGATATCCGCACCATGCGCAATAGGCTTTAGCAAGTAAGATGTTGCTACGGTATTGTCAACAATTAAGGGGATTTTATTCTTTTTTGCAGCATCAGAAATCGCTTTTATATCCAACACATCCAATTTAGGATTTCCTAAAGACTCAATGAAAATAACACGTGTATTTCCCTGTACGGCTTTATCAAAATTATCAGGATCTGACGGATCGACAAATGTGGTGGTAATACCATGTCTTGGCAAAGTCACATTTAACAAATTGTAAGTACCTCCGTACAAACTGCTTGACGCCACAATATGATCGCCCGCTCTTAAAAGCGTGAGCAAAGTCGTAGCAATGGCAGCCATTCCTGAGGCTGTGGCCACTGCTGCAATTCCACCATCAAGTGCTGCTACTCGCTGCTCTAAAATGTCAGTTGTTGGATTGTTGATTCGCGTGTAAATGTTTCCAGGCTCAGCAAGTGCAAATAAGTTTGCAGCATGATCAGAGTTTTTGAAAACAAAAGCTGTGGATTGATAAATTGGCACTGCTCTAGTACCGCCATTGGATTGAACATCGTGTCCTGCGTGCAACGCTTGGGTTGCGAATTTTTGTGTACTCATTTTTCTAGTTTTTTTGAGTTAATAAATGAATTAAAACAAAAGCCAAATACGCCATCACTGACGGACCAAATAGAAAAATGTTAAAAAGAAAAGAGTAATCACAGATGAGTAATTACGTTTAGTTATCTATCCAATTACCTGATAAATGAATCAGTAATTAAGTAGAATTTAGCACCTTCTTAAATGAGATTCCTGTTTGCGCAGGAATTTTAAGGGTTGCCAAGGCTTCATCGGGTCTAATCCCTCCGCCTTTCTTGATAACACTTCAATAAGTTTTTGAACTTTGTGAACGCAAATATTGCAACACAAATGTTACAATTCCAAATAAATTATAAAGTTTTTTAAAAACCAGCTGTTTTACAATTCCAAAAAACCTCACTTTCTTCAAGCAGGCAAAGGATACTTCATTGAAATTTAAGCTCGAAAAAAATCTTGTGAGTTTAATTTCAGACGAAATCAAAATAAAAGGATTTGCCATCCATTTAATTTTTTTACTTTTGCCTATTAATAATTGAGAGGAAAGATTTGACTGATTGCAACCTCTTCTGAATCGGGAAACCCTGAGGATGAGACTCTGTATCAACAACAGAGTTAAAAATGCTAAAGGCAGTGCAAACTACCTTCGACGTTTTCCGTCAAATCTTCCGTAAACCTATAATAAAGAAAAGGTTATGGCATATTTATTTACCTCAGAAAGCGTTTCTGAAGGACATCCAGACAAAGTAGCAGATCAAATCAGTGATGCTTTAATTGACAACTTTTTAGCGTTTGACAAAGACTCTAAAGTGGCTTGTGAGACCTTGGTGACTACTGGACAAGTCGTCCTTGCAGGCGAGGTCAAATCAAAAACCTATTTGGACGTTCAAAAAATAGCAAGAGATACCATCAATAAAATTGGTTACACCAAAAGTGCCTATATGTTCGACGGCAATTCTTGTGGTGTTTTTTCAGCCATCCATGAGCAATCTGAAGATATCAACAGAGGTGTTGACAGAGCTAACAAGGAAGAACAGGGTGCAGGAGATCAAGGGATGATGTTTGGTTACGCCACTAGCGAAACTGAAAATTATATGCCTCTGGCTTTAGATCTTTCACATCGTTTGATGATCGAATTGGCTGCTTTACGCAGAGAAAACAAAGACATCACTTATTTACGACCAGACTCCAAAAGTCAAGTCACTATTGAATACAGTGATGACAACGTACCGCAGCGCATTGATGCCATTGTGATTTCCACACAACATGACGATTTTGTAAAACCAGCATCTAATTCGGCAGAAGATATCATTGCTGCGGATACTGAAATGTTGGAGAAAATCAGAAAAGATATTGTTGCCATTTTGATTCCGCGAGTTGTTGCTGGACTTCCGGAGCAAATTCAGGTGTTGTTCAATGATGACATTACGTACCATATCAACCCAACTGGGAAGTTTGTTATCGGTGGACCACATGGCGACACCGGACTTACTGGACGAAAAATTATAGTAGACACCTATGGTGGTAAAGGAGCCCATGGTGGTGGGGCTTTTTCTGGAAAAGATCCAAGTAAAGTAGATAGAAGTGCTGCCTATGCAACACGTCATATTGCTAAAAACTTAGTCGCAGCAGGCATTTGTTCTGAAGTTTTAGTTCAAGTAAGTTATGCTATTGGCGTGGTGCAACCTACATCCATTTATGTGGACACTTACGGTACGTGTCCATTTAATTTAACGGATGGCGAAATTGCAGATAAGATATTCGAAATTTTTGACATGCGTCCAGCAGCCATTGAAGACCGCTTAAAACTGCGTCAACCGATGTACAGCGAAACTGCAGCTTATGGCCATATGGGAAGAGTTAACGAAACCGTTACAAAAACTTTTGAACAATTCAATGGCACCACTGTAACCCTTGATGTGGAATTGTTCACTTGGGAAAAATTGGATTATGTGGACAAAGTCAGAGCGGCGTTTGAAATTAATTAGAATAAAGACCGCTTCGCTTTTAGAATTAAGTACAAAGACTTTATAAAATACAAAAGAGAACCTTCAGTAGAAATGCTGAAGGTTTTTTGATATCATAATGTATAGTCCTAAAAAATAACCCCGAGCTTTAGCTCGGGGCATGAAAGTGTAGAAAAGCAAAGGGCTTTAGCCCAAACTGTACCCGAGACGACAGTTTGGCTAAAGCCCTTCACTTTTTATCTTTTAACCCCCAGATAAAGCTGGGGTTACTCAAAATTTAATTGTAAGAATAGCGTTGGATTAATCCAATCCACCTTTACGCTCTGGAGAACGTTGTATTGGCCATTCCATTTGCTTGCCAGTTCGCTCGTTAATTGGCAATACTATTTTTTCTTTCGATACTCTCTCAGGATCTTCACTGGCTTCATAGGCTAATATAGCAGTCAAGATCGCATTGCTTCTCACATCGTCAAAAACGATTTTATCATAGGTATCTCTGTTGGTATGCCAAGTATAATTCCAGTAGGACCAGTTTAAAGAGCTCAAGTTAAATGAAGGTGCTCCTGCAGCCACAAAAGAGGCGTTATCTGAACCTCCACCAGCTGGAGAACCAGGGAAATTGGTTTTGATATGACTTGATATATCTTTTGGAACCGCACTTAACCAACGGGTTAAATAGTCATAAGCATGCAAATATCCTGCACCTGATAAATCAACCACACGTCCGGTACCGTTATCTTGATTGAATACCGCTTGAATATTTTTCACAATTTCTGGATGGTCTTCCACAAAAGCACGTGAACCATTCAATCCTTGCTCTTCGCTACCCCAGTGACCTACTAAAATCGTACGTTTTGGGTTTGGATAAAACTTTTTCAACAAACGCATTGCTTCCATCATAACCAAAGTTCCAGTGCCATTATCAGTTGCTCCTGTACCACCATCCCATGAATCGAAATGCGCAGAAAGAATCACATACTCTTCTGGTTTTTCAGTACCTTTTATTTGCGCAACTGTATTAAATGTTGGTGCCATACCTAAATCTTTAGACTCCGCAACAATTTTAATTCTTGGTTTGTCGCCATATTCAGCTAAACGATAAAGCATGGTGTAAGACTCCAACTCGATATCAACCGTTGGGATCTTTTTGGTACGTGCGCCAAATATTTTATTCGCTCCAAAGGCTTTCGACCAATATGAAGATACAATACCGGCAGCACCGGCATCTTCTAAAGCATTAATGATGGTCCTTGCATCATATCCTGTTCTGCTGATGTTGTCGCGAAAAGCTTTTGAAATCGAATCACGAGTCTTTTTCATTTTCTCAAAAGATTCTGGAGTCGCAAATTCTTCCCAGTTATAATCAGGTCTTCCTGTAATTTGATATTCAGAAACCATCACAAATTTTCCTTTGGCATTTTTAAGCCAATTTTTAAACTCTGCCGCATCTTTCACGGTTGGAAGCGTAATCACTTCCGCAGTCACACCTTTTGGACCCGTACTTGGGCTCCAAGACAATTGAATACCTGCTAAGGTTTGCACACGTGGATACACCATATCGATATGGGTTACACCGCGCTCCCAAGCTTTCCACTCACCGTATTGTTCATTTTGTGCAGGAATGCCCCATTTTTCATATGTAGCTACAGCCCAATCATGAGCTTTTTTCATCTGCGGTGTTCCCACCAATCGTGGGCCAATGACATCCATTAAATGATGTCCTAAAATTTCCAATTGGGAATTCTCATTGGCTTCTTTAATCATGTTTTCAATAACCGCATTTTTCTGCTGTGCAGTCACTGTAAACACAGAGCATATCAGGAATGCCCCTAGTAAAATTCTTTTCATTTGTTAGTAGTTTTGTTTAGTAAATTAAGGGTCTCAAAATACAACTTATATCTAAGATTAGAAACCAATAGTCTTCAAAAAAGAATCAAAACCCTTCGACAAGCTCAGGATCCGCCGCTTCGCTTTTAGAATCAAGAATATAGACACAAATCATAAAGGGTTGAAAACATATATGAAATCACTATTGTCCGATAAAGGAACCAAGACCACTGCGTTGAAAGAAAATAGAATATAAACTTATGCCGTAAAGCATTGAAATCATTGGGCTTAAAACTGAAAAGCTCGTCCAAATTCGTGATTTTTTTAAGCGTTTGTAACAATGAATAGAAGAAGTGTATCGTTGAACAAAACTTTAAAAACCTCTATTTATAGAAGGGTACGCGAAGTACTGCATCGGACCACAATAATATGAAATCAAATATTTGACCGGTTATTATTTTTTTTTCAATTTCAGAAATATGAAAATAATCCTTACTCGAGCAATCATCTTTCTAAATGACAAAAACCATTAGAACTATCCGAAGAAAACCCCAAAAATGTTTTAAAAATTTAAACCTCTTTAAGGCAATTATATTTTATTCAGACGTCATAATTAGAAACCAAAAAAGGACAACTTCTTCTGAAATTATCCTTTTTCAAGATTAAATCTTTTCTATTATTAAAGCGAATAAATAACTCTAAAGGTCACAAAACGGGGTTGAATAAAATATTCGGTTGCACTTACTGAAATGCTGCTGGTGTTACTTTGGCTTTGTGATTTTGTATTCAATAAGTTAGTCGCTTTTACCGCATATTCCAATTTGGCATCCTTATTTGTTCTATAGGCTAAAGACGCGTTCCAGAACTCGTATTTGTTGAGCGTTCGGTCATTATTACTAAAATTATTATAAGCGAAATCTGTTTTAAAAGTGAATGTTTTTAAAATTAGTGCGTCCACTTCAATAGATGGTGTCTTCGTATAGAATTTATTTCTGGTAGATCCTTGATCACTGTCTTGAATTCCATAACGATAACCCACAGTAACGTTTGGCGCCTGTCTGAAATTTGTTCTTAATTCCGCACCATAGGTTTGCGAATAATTTTCGTTAACTGAACGAATGCCTTGGATGAATTGATTAAACTTTGAATAACTGAAATTACCATTCACTGAAGCTTGCCACTTCCCAAACCGTTTTTGAAAACGTCCGTTTGCGTTGACGGTCTCATCTGCAAAATCAGAATTGAATGGCGAATTGGTACGAATGACGCTTTCGAAATTGGTCAAATTACGAATTTGATCTATCTTTTTGCTGTAGCTAATCCCTCCATTCACATTGGTATAATTGAACATATTGAAGCTGAAATAATTCAATCGCACGTTATGAGACAAAGCGTTGTCCAAACTTTCATTTCCTGAGAAAATAGAGTTGTAATTGTTGAGCACAATCCCTCTTGCCAAATTGGTCACATCGGTAAATTGCGTATTCATGGCATAGGTCAAGGAAATAGTCTCACTTTTTTTCAACTGGATACGCATATCAAAATCAGGAAGAAGCTTGAAGAAATTATTTTTATATTCCTCACCAAACTGTACATTTTTCGAAGTGTAGGCATGCGCTGAAAGTCCTGGAGTAATCGTAAAAATCCCAGTTTTGAATTGGTAATGCGCACCTAAATAAATATCGCTGAAATTATAATCGGTGTTGTTCGTATCCAAACCATTGTTAAACGTTGGCGTCGGATCAAAAATGGTGTCATCATCTAAAAACTGGAAGATTTCAGAGTCAAAATTCTGCTTACTCAAAATGGTTCCTAAAGTGAAATTGATATTACTTTTGGCATTCAACACCTTCCAATAATCCAATTTCGCATCCAATTGATTCGATTTGATACGTTTGTCCTGAGCCACATTATAATCCAATTGGTTAGGATCCAATCCTAAATTAGTCGCTGTTTTTTCATAATTGGCTTTTTCTTCAATAATCGCATTATAAAACGGATCCTCATCCTGTAATAAATGCTGCGCTTCAAAAGCAAAAATATTCGTCTCGTCCAACGTATAGTAATAACTCAGGTTTTGGTTGATACTAAAAGGCTTGGTCTTTTCAAACTGATCGATATTTCCAATAACGGATGACAGATAATTTTGATCTTGAGATTCTTTTGAAAGACGGCCCAAAATATCATAATCCAATTGATTACTTGCGTTTGGCTTGTATTTCGCACTCATTTTTAACATCCCCAAATCACTACGCTGTCTGGTCGTACTTTGAGTGTCTTCATCGGGAATTCCCAAATCGGAATTGGTATATTGTACGGAGTTGTTCTCTTGCAAATCGGTTCTGTTGCCTGATATAATAGCAAAACCGCTTAAATCCAATTTTTTATTGGGCGAATAGCTAAAATTTGCCGCCCCAAACTTGGTATTGATATCTTTTGCTCGATTATTCTGCATGGATAAAAACCCAAGATTATTACTTCCTAAATTGATAGAGGTGCCACTATTACGACTTGGGGATCTGAAACCACCCGAAAAATTGAAATAATCACGACGTGTAAAAGCGATTTCACCAATATTATTCAAATCGCCAATCAAATTCACACTGTATTTTGGACTGTAATAAAATAACTTTGGTTGGGCCAGATACAATCCATTATTTTCCGAAACACCACCACCGGCAGTGATATCTCCAAACCAGAAATTGGATTTCCCTTTTTTTAGTTTAATGTTGATGGCAATATTATCCATATTATTGGTCACCCCACTCAATTGTCCAACCTCTGCATAATTTTTAAGAACCTGAACTTTGTCCACTGCACTCGCAGGAATATTTTTAGTGGCCAATTTGGAATCGCCATCAAAAAAATTCTTGCCGTCGATCATGACTTTACCTACGACCTTGCCTTCTATCTCAATTTCGCCATCGGCATTGACTTCAACTCCTGGCAAGTTTTTCAATACATCGCCCAATTTTCGCTCAGTACCTTTGTTAAAAGAATCCGCATTATATATCAAAGTATCGCCTTTGATGGTCACTGGCATTTCATAGGTCAAATGAATTTCAGCCAGACTATTATCTTCCTTTAATGTCAAATTTTTAATCAAGTCCGACTCCTTAATACTTAAGGTTTCATCATAGGTTTTCATACCAATATAGCTCACTTGAATGGTGTAAGTCATGTTTTTGGTCAACGCCAATTTGTAGCGTCCTTGATTGTTAGTAATCCCGTACGACTCCAAGCCTTTGGTTTGTTGATTTATGGCGATGACGTTGGCTAATTCCAACGGATTGCCTATACTATCTTTAACGACGCCTTCTACTTTAATTTGCGCAAAAGAATTTCCTACTACACAAAGCAGTATCAGCGTTATGAAATGTCTCATTATAAGTTTTTTGATTGATTGTTTATGTTATGGTAGTCTTATGTTAGAAACGTGAACCACGACCTCTACCGCCGCCCATGTCCTGCATTTCTTTCATTTTATCTTTTACGATTTCGGCGTATTGTGCTTTGGTAACTGCTTTGCCTTTTGTTGGTGCTTTGATTTCAACTTTATCCTTAGGATTGATTTCAATTTTTGTACATAAAATAGTTGTACGACCAGAACTCACTTCCAAAATCAAGCCCGGAAGTCCCCAATATTCTCCCGGACCTTGATTGACCGGGATTTGTGGCGTGTACCACGCAGTAACGAGGATTTCCTTTGGAACTTCAATTTCGTCCATTGGATTAGTTGATTTATCTCCTTCCTTTTTTGTTTCCGCATCTCTGTTGCGTCGTCGCATATTGCCGAAATCCATCTCCTCGCCTTTTTTCATGGCCGTAGCTTTAAAAGCTAAATATTGGCCGATTTGCTTGGATTCATTCTCCATTTTCCATTCTAATTTCGGGATGGAATCTTTGATTAAAAACTGCTTCCCGAAAAACTCTTGGTCTTGGATGAGTTGATGGTCTTTCACGTTTTTATATTGTGCACCAGCGGTAAAACTACCCATCATAGCCCATCCGCCGCCACCTGATCCTGGAGTGGCTAATTTCTCTTCCTCTTTGTAAATGGATTCTGTCCTGTTAAAACTTAGAATGTAGGTTTTCTCCAACATGTTTTTCATGCGTTCGGCCATCATTTTTTTCTGTTGGTCGCTCATTTGATTACCACCAAGATTATCCATGTCCATGGTCGTCTTTGATTGGTAATAGGCTTTCCCTTGAAAATCCTGCGCCATCAATGCACCAGAAAACAAAAGGATAAAACAGCCGAGAAATTTAATAGAGAGTGATTTCATTTTTTACGTTTTATTATGAAGTGGTTGTTCAAAACAGACATCGGTTCAATTTGACTGTTAAAAATCCAGTTAGTTAAACCATAAAACGTTAAATTTTTCTTAAAACTATCTGCCAGACCTAAAAATTACCGTGCCGCCGCTGTTGCCTCTGGAATTCATTTGATCCATCATTTCTTTGTTTTTCTTTTCCATGATATCATTAAATTCTTGTTGCGTAACTACCTTCCCCTTTTTAGGTTCATTAATGGTGATGACGTCTTCTGGGTTAATGATAATTTTACTGCAAATCAAAGTCAACTTACCATCATTGATTTCCAAGATTAAACCCGGAAGTCCAAAAAACTCGGCGGGCCCATTACTAACTGGGATTTGAGGGGTGTACCAAGCGGTGGTTACCTTTTCCTTCATGACGGTTTCAATGCCCTTATCTTCCGTCATGGTTTGTGTTTTGACCTGTTCTGTAATCTGCGCTTTAAAACAGGTGTATTGACCAATATTTTTGGTTTCATTGAGCAATTCCCATTGTTGACCTTTTAAGGAATCTTTGATGAGAAACTGTTTCCCGTAAAATTCGGTTTGATTGGTAAACCTTTGTTCCTTCAGATTTTTATATCTCACATCTGCACCATCAGAAAAGTTAATTGTGATACCGCCACGCGATGGCATCGGCGCTGCCAGTTTTTCGTTTTTCGTATAGATCGATTCGTTGCGATTAAAATTTAAGGTGTATTCCTGTTGCGATTGTTGCCTAAGCTGATCTTCAATTTGTTTCTGCATTTCAGGACTTACTTTAGAGTCCTTTTTAAAGTTTTCATCATTAAAATCAAATTTCCGATGGGATTTATAAGTGGCGACCCCTTGAAAATCCTGAGCATTTACCATCATAACCGTAAACAAGGTTACAAGGACTGATAGTTTTTGTTTGTACTTCATAATTGAATGATTTTTGATTGATTATTTTTACCATTACAAAGATTAGCCATTAATAAACAGCATTGCGTTAATGAGTGTTAACGAGTGTTAACCGATACAAATTGAATGCATCCAACTCCCTATCTTTGACCTATGACGACAAAAAACTACTTGTGGATTTTATATGCGATTACCGCGACCATCGTCATTACCATTAGCGTACAGATTTATTGGAATTACAATAATTACCAACTCAACAAACAGCGCGTTAGCAACGAAATTCAGTTAAGCATCGACAATGCCTTGGAAGAATATTATGCGGAAATCGCCAAATCAAACTTTCTAACCATTATTAAACCTGATGACACTGCTGACTTTGGCACGAGTATTTCAGAAGAAATCGCCAAATTATCCAACACCCGATCGAAAGCTAATAAATTGAAGTCACTCAATATTGCTTCTGTCAGTTTTAAATCGAATTCATCCAAAACAACGGATTCTTTGCTATCCAACGAAAAAAGGGAATTGAATAAAATACTCCTATCGAAAGGCAGAAACCCTTTGGACAGCATTATTGCCATCACACAATTGACGACTAATGATTCGGGAATACATTTCGAAAAAGGCAGCCAAATCAAATCCGTTCAGGTAATAAAAGGAAAAAAGGCTTTTGACAGTTTAAAGGTTATAAAAAGCATAAACACCATTATGATCTCCATGGATCGCGATACTTTAGAATATGGTCAAGTCGATTCCTTATTAAAAATCCAGTTTAAACAGAAACACATTTCCCCTAATTACATTATCAAACATTTTAAGAAAGACACGCTTTATCATAGTGTCAACTCCGAATTGAAAGGCAATGATATCATGTCAGTCACTTCAAAATCCACTTATTTAAAACCAAAAGAACGTGTTGTTTTGGAATTCGAAAACCCACTAAAAGACACTTTAAAGTTAAGTTTTACAGGAATTCTGACATCTTTCTTGCTGGCAATTGCCATCATCTCGTGTTTATTTTATCTCCTCCGAATTATTCGGCAACAAAAACAATTGGCGGAAGTAAAGAATGATCTGATTAGTAATATTACCCACGAATTTAAAACTCCTATTTCAACCATTGGCGTTGCCCTTGAAAGCTTAAGAAATTTTAATGCACTTGAGGATAAAGTGAAAACGCTAAACTATTTGAACATTTCCAAAGATCAATTGGGAAAACTCAATGTGATGGTCGAAAAATTATTGGAAACCGCAACCTTAGATAGCGACAACTTAGAATTGCATAAAGAACAAATTAATGTGGTGGAACTCGTGCAACATTTGGTGGACAGACATTATGTACAAAACGATGCCAAAAAGATGGATTTTGAGTATCCTTCTGATATGGTTTTTGCGAATGTGGATCCGTTTCATTTTGAAAACGCCATCAATAACATGATTGATAATGCTGTGAAATATGGCGGAGAAACCATTATGATTAGTCTAACACAAAATTCATTCGCCACCACAATTTCCATATCCGATAACGGCAATAGCTTGAAACAAATCAACAAAGGCAAACTATTTGAAAAATTCTATCGTGTCCCAAAAGGAAACACGCATGATATTAAAGGTTTCGGAATTGGCTTGTATTACACCAAGAAAATTATTGAAAAACACGGTGGCACCATTCTTCTGAATGTAGATAATCAACTGACCACTTTTAAAATCAGCGTCCCCAATGCATAAACCCATTACCATACTTTTAGCCGAAGACGAACCCGCTTTAGGACAAATCATAAAAGAGAGTTTAGAAACACGAAATTTCAATGTCTTGCTCTGTGATAATGGCGAAAAGGCTAAACAAGTTTATTTAGAACAACACCCAGAACTCTTGGTTTTGGACGTTATGATGCCCAAAAAAGACGGCTTTACTTTAGCCAAAGAAATCAGAAGTAAAAATGACACAATTCCGATCATTTTTTTAACGGCAAAATCCCAGACCAAAGATGTCGTGGAAGGCTTTACCATTGGCGGCAATGATTATCTAAAAAAGCCTTTTAGCATGGAGGAATTGATCGTGCGGATCAATAATTTATTGAACCGATCGAACCTTCAAAAAGCTTCAGAAACTCTGACTTTCGGCGATTTTACCTTTGATTTCCCAAAACAGACCTTACAATTTAAAGAGGACGATACCACACAACTCACACATCGCGAAGCCCATTTATTATTTCATCTTATAAAAAACAAAAACCAGGTATTGGATCGCTCTCTTATTCTCAATAAACTTTGGGGAAATGATGACTTTTTCAATGCACGAAGTATGGACGTTTTTATTACAAAACTTCGAAAAAAGCTGAGTGCCGATGAAAACATTCAAATTTTGAACGTTAGAGGTTTTGGTTACAAGTTAATATGTTGATTGTGGTTTGTTTTTGTAATTTGTACCGAATTGATAAGAAACATCCAAATAAGATGGAACGGTTAGAGAAAAAGAAAGCACTTGTTGAATGGCTAATGGCTTTAGAAAACGATGTTATTTTGAATAAAATCAGAGAATTAAAAGATAAAGAATCCTCTGACTTTCAAGACAATTTTGAGAATGGTCTAACATTAGAAGAATTCAGAATTGAAATCAAAAAACGAATAGGGACATATAGATAATGTCGTCAATAGCATTCACAATCTAAAATGAAAAACCTGCTCTACATTCTCCTCTTTGCCTCCGCATCACTCTTTTGTCAAGAAAAGATGATTGCAATTGCCTTGGATGAAATCCCAATAAATGCAGATCATTTTATAGCCATTGATAATTTCGGAACACAATTTTACACCAACGGCAACACGTTTTATAAAGAAGATCCACAGCAAATTTTCAATTATACCAATGTACAATTGGGGAATATCACTTCGGCCAACGCATTCAATCCTTTAAAAATTAATCTGCTTTATAAAAATTTCAATACCGTTGTGGTTTTGGATAACCGGCTATCTGAAATCTACAAAATCGATTTCAATACCATCCAACCCTATAAAAACGTGACTCATATTTCTACCGGATTTGACACTACACTTTGGATTTTTAATCAGGATTTACAGCAATTGGAACTCTTTGATTATAAAACCAATAAAACAAGGACCACGGCAATGCCTGTAGAATCGAATGTTTTAGATCTTGAAAGCAACTATAATTATGTTTGGTTATTGACTGAGAAATTCCTGTACAAATACAATTACTTCGGAAGTATGATTTCTAAAATGGAAAATGATCATTTCATTCAAATTTCTGAAGACAACGGAAATCTTGTCATCCAAAAAAACGACGGTCTCTATTTTTTGGCCAAGGACAACGACCAACTCATCGCCATCAAACTGCCTAATTTGTTAATAAAACAGTTTTTACTAACCAATGAAAGCTTGTATATTTGCACCGATGAAACACTTCATCACTTCCAACTAAAAATCAGATAAATATGCATGTAGCAATCGCCGGAAACATTGGTGCAGGAAAAACCACGCTTACAAAATTACTAGCAAAACATTACCGATGGGAGCCACAGTTAGAGGATGTGGTTGACAATCCGTATTTGGATGATTTTTATAATCAAATGGAACGTTGGAGTTTCAATTTGCAGGTGTATTTCTTGAACAGCCGTTTCCGTCAGGTCATGCAAATTCGTGAAAGTGGAAGAGACATCATACAGGACAGAACCATTTATGAAGATTCGCATATTTTCGCGCCCAACCTTCATGCCATGGGTTTGATGACCAATCGCGATTTTGAGAATTACCGTGCGCTTTTTGAATTGATGGAAACCTTTGTGCAAGGCCCTGATTTATTGATTTATTTGCGCAGCTCCATCCCTAATTTAGTGAAGCAAATCCACAGTCGCGGTCGTGAGTATGAAAACTCCATCAGCATCGACTATTTAAGCCGTTTAAATGAACGTTATGAAGCTTGGATTTCGGGTTATAACAAAGGAAAATTGCTGATTATTGATGTTGATAATTTAGACTTTGTTGCCAATCCTGAAGATTTAGGAAGTATCATCACGACGATTGATGCTGAAATTCATGGATTGTTTTAGCACCTTATCCTTTTTCTAACATTTTTTTGCGTTTAAAAGTGTACTTTTCGAATCTAAAATTCATTAAATAAATTTTAGATTCGAAAGGCAGATAGACTATTGATATAATTTATGACACCACTTTATAACTCTAAATATTACCACCGTGACCTCTCATGGTTACGCTTTAACCATCGCGTTTTGCAGGAAGTTGCCGATAAACGCAATCCCCTTTACGAACGCATCAAGTTTATGGCGATTTTCTCATCTAATTTGGATGAGTTTTTTAGAGTCCGGGTTTCAGATATTCGACAGGTTAAGGATTTAGACAAATCTATCCGTAAAAAATTAGTTACCAAACCCAATCAGGTTCTTGCCGAAATCAAAGTACAAGTCGATTTACTTCAAGATGAATTTGGACAGCTTTTTCAGAACGAAATCATTCCCGATTTAAAACAGGAAAGCATCCATCTTATTACCTATAGAGACTTTTCAGAAACCCAGAAAAAAGTGGCTGAAGCTTATTTCGAATCCACTTTAAAATCTAAAATTGATTTTGAAAACTCTGTTTTTTCGACTAAAGACTCCGTTTTTGTTGAGAATGAAAATTCCTATATTACTGCATTGATCTCCAAAGATAAATTTCAAGTGGTTCAAATTCCAAAAGATGAACCTCGATTTTATGTATTCCCATGTGAGAACGACACTCACTACATCACCTTTATCGATGACATCATCAAGTATAATCTCTACAAGTTGCAACCCGAATTGGATTTATCCTATTATGCGATAAAAATTTCCAGAGATGCCGAATTATATATAGAAGATGAGTCTTCTGGCAACCTGATGGAAAAAATCAAGGAATCACTTCCTAAGCGTGAAACGGGTCAGCCTACGCGTGTTTTAATTGACCAGCGGATGCCCGAAAGTTTTCAGAATATCTTGAAAAAGGCACTAGATGTTACCAAAGTCGATATTGTTTTAGGAGGCACGTATCATAATTTCAAGGACTTTTTCGGTTTTCCAAATCCCACAAGCAAGTATTTATATTTTGAAGAATTACCACCTATTGACCATCCGGTAACTCTAAAGTATGCGTCCATGTTTGAAGCGATTAACAACAAAGATCAGTTGATACATTATCCCTATCAGTCGTTCGAGCCGGTTATTGAATTACTGGAAGAGGCCGCCAATGATCCAAACGTAACGACCATAAAAATGACACTTTACCGCGTGGCAGAAGAATCGCGTTTAAATAACGCCATTAGCAAAGCCGCCAAAAACGGAAAGAATGTCATTGTATTTATTGAAGTCAAAGCCCGTTTTGATGAGCAGAACAATTTAAAATGGGGCGAAATCTTTAAAGATAGTGGTGCTCAGGTTATTTACAGTTATCCTGGAATTAAAGTGCATTCAAAAATCATCTATATCGAACGTCAATTTGGAGAGGACATTAAGCCGTATTGCTACATTGGGACGGGGAATTTCAATGAAAACACTGCCACGCTTTACACGGATTTCGGCTTGATGACCAACAACAAGAAAATCGCCGAAGATCTCAATAAATTATTCTTGGTGCTTGAAGGCACTTCTATTGTACCTAAAGCTAAAAAACTTCTGATTTCTCCATTTTCCATGCGCAACAAATTTGTGAGTTTATTGGAGAAAGAAATCCATTTGGCACAAGCAGGCAAAGAGGCTTATCTCATTTTGAAGATGAACAGCCTTGAAGACAAAAAGATGATCAAGTTACTTTATGAAGCGAGCAATAAAGGCGTCAAAATCCGATTGTTGGTGCGCGGGATGTGCAGTTTAGTGCCTGGAATTAAAGGACAAAGTAAAAACATCAAAGTGATCAGTATTTTAGATCGCTTTTTGGAACATGGGCGTGTGTATATTTTCGGCAATGGCGGCGAAGAAAAAATGTATATCGGTTCTGCCGATTGGATGACGCGCAATTTAACGCATCGTATTGAGGTAGTAACGCCAATTATGGATCCTGACAATTTCAAGATTATCAGAGATGTGATTGACATTCAATTGGCTGATAATGTCAAAGCCAGAATCATCGATGCCGAACAGAAAAACGACTACGTTAAAGTGGGCAAAAAACCAGAAATCCGTTCGCAATATGAGATTTACGAGTATTTTAAGCGATTGAAAGCGAAGGTTTAAGAACGAACGATAGAACACTGATGACGCTGATTTCTTATGATATTCACTGAAATCTATATACTCAGACCTGACAGGTTTTGAAATGCTTATGTGTTGAAACGCTTTCCAAAAAAAAATCTGTGTAAATCTGCTTAAATCTGTGTCATCTGCGTTCTATTTTCCTATAATTGGGACACTGATGACGCTAATATATTATGATTTTCTTTGATTCTTATTTGATTGAAACTCAATCTAAACACATATACGTACAGAAAGAAATCAGTGACAATCTGTTAAATCTGTGTCATCTGTGTTCTATTGCTTACCCTACCTAATCATCTTAAAAAGAAAAGGCCACATCATAGAGACGTGGCCTTTTATAGCATTTATTTGAGAAAGAATTATTTCTTGTATTTTGCTTTCAATTCAGCAATGCCAATTTTCACTTCTTCTAAAGTTCCTTCCAGAACCGTTTTTTCTTTCATCAATTTATCACCTTCAATAAACGTTCTTGTAACGATAGCCTTCGCATTATCAGGATTTTCTGAAATCATTTCAATATTCAATGAATTGTTGACAGTATCAGTAACTTCAATCACTTCGGTATTTTTAACTGCAGTTCCAACAGCGTGGCCACCTAAAATAGGCGCAATCACCAAACCGATCAAACAGGTCAATTTAATCAAAATGTTCATGGATGGACCTGAAGTATCTTTAAATGGATCTCCAACAGTATCACCAGTTACTGCTGCTTTATGCGCTTCAGAGCCTTTAAAGGTCATTTCGCCATTGATCAACACACCAGCCTCAAAAGATTTTTTAGCGTTGTCCCAAGCACCACCAGCGTTGTTCTGAAAAATAGCCCAAAGCACACCACTTACGGTAACTCCAGCCATATAACCACCCAACATTTCAGCAATAGCCAAATTATTCATTCCATAAATCATCGGCACGAAAGCAATAATCAATGGGAAACCAATAGTCAATAGTCCGGGAAGCACCATTTCTTTTAAAGACGCTTCGGTCGAAATTGCCACACATTTATCATATTCTGGTTTTGCAGTGCCTTCCATGATACCTGGAATCTCACGGAACTGACGACGTACTTCTTCCACCATTTGCATGGCTGCTTTACCTACCGCGTTCATCGCTAAAGCAGAAAATACGACGGGCACCATGCCTCCAACAAATAACATGGCTAAAACAGGCGCTTTAAATATATTAATTCCGTCAATGCCTGTAAACGTTACATAAGCCGCAAATAAAGCCAAAGAGGTCAACGCTGCCGAAGCTATCGCAAATCCTTTACCTGTTGCTGCTGTTGTGTTACCAACGGCATCCAAGATATCCGTACGCTCTCTTACAATAGGATCTTGTTCACTCATTTCAGCAATACCACCTGCGTTATCAGAAATAGGTCCGAAGGCATCAATAGCCAACTGCATTGCTGTAGTGGCCATCATTGCTGAAGCAGCCAGTGCTACACCATAGAATCCTGCAAAAGCATAAGACGTCCAAATTGCAGCAGCAAATAACAATACCGATGGAAATGTAGAAATCATCCCTGTAGCTAATCCCGCGATTATATTGGTTCCCGCACCAGTACTTGATTGTTGTACAATTTTTAAGATTGGTTTTTTACCCAAACCGGTATAGAATTCGGTAATCGATGAAATCACAGCACCTACAACCAATCCCACCAAAGTGGCATAAAATACACGCATAGAAGAAATTTCTTGAAGTCCTTCGCCGAAGAAATTCATTTTCATGGTTTCTGGCAACATCCAAGTTACTAAACCATAACAAGATACTGCAACCAATGCGATGGCAACCCAGTTTCCACGGTTCAAAGCACCCATAACCTGAGCTTCCTTAGCATCATTACTATTGATCTTGACCAACAAAGTTCCAATAATCGAAATGATAATTCCGACACCAGCAATCGCCATAGGCAATAAGATTGGACCAATCCCGCCGAAGGCATCATTAAGAGCGCCGCCCATATCCTTAATCACATAATTCCCTAATACCATCGCTGCCAAAACCGTTGCCACATAAGACCCGAATAAATCGGCGCCCATACCAGCAACGTCACCAACATTATCACCAACATTATCTGCAATGGTTGCAGGGTTACGGGGATCATCTTCAGGAATACCGGCTTCTACTTTACCAACTAAATCGGCACCAACATCAGCTGCTTTTGTATAGATACCGCCACCTACACGCGCAAATAACGCAATAGATTCAGCACCCAATGAAAAACCAGCCAGCGTTTCCAACACGATAGTCATATCCATAGTGTTCGTCCAAACACCACCCATAAACACATGGAAGAAAATAATAAAGAATACGGTTAAACCTAAAACCGCTAATCCAGCGACGCCTAGACCCATAACGGTTCCGCCACCAAAAGATACTTTTAGGGCATTTGGCAAACTTGTTTTCGCTGCCTGTGTGGTTCTTACGTTAGTTTTGGTCGCGATTTTCATCCCAATATTTCCAGCGAAAGCCGAAAATACAGCTCCAAAAATAAAAGCGATCACGATTAACCAGTGTGTTGTTGGCACTATAAAAGAAACAATCGCAAGTAGCGTACTCACAATCACCACAAAAACGGCCAATAAACGGTATTCTGCATTTAAAAAAGCAAGGGCGCCTTCATGGATGTAATCTGAAATTTCTTTCATTCTACCATCTCCAGCGTCTTGTTTCATGACCCAGGATTGTTTGATCAGCATGTAAATTAACCCTAGGGCTGCCATGGCAATTGGCATATAAATCATCATTGATTCCATATTATTATTTTAGTTTAAAAATGTTAAACGAATGTTAAACGGTTGCTAATGTAATAAAATCAATGAGAAATAAAAAACCCCTTATAGTTTATAAGGGGTTCATGTTTTTATCAATGGAGAATTATTTTAGATCTTAAAATTCCCATTAGTTTTATGTTCACTTTGCTCATAACGCTCTACGCATTCATCAACAATTTTATAAGCAGTTTGCGCCGTTCCCCAGCCACCAACATCTACTTTTTTCTTTTCCAAATCTTTATAAACTTGAAAGAAATGCTCGATTTCCTTTATTTGGTGAGGGTTAACGTCCTCTAAATCGTTAAGTGTATTCCAAATAGGATCTGAAACTGGTACACAAATTATTTTTTCATCGTTGCCTTTTTCATCTGCCATGTGGAAAACACCAATAGGTTTTACTTCCATAACACACATTGGAAAAGTTGGCTCTGTTCCCAAAACCAAAACGTCTAATGGATCACCGTCCAAAGCAAAAGTTTCTGGAATAAAGCCATAATCGGCAGGATACATCATAGACGAAAACAACAAACGATCAAAACGAATTTTCTTTAAATCAAAATCGTATTCGTATTTGTTACGGCTTCCTTTTGGTATTTCAATCAATACGTCAAATGTGGTTTTTCCTTTAGGACTCATGTTGTGATTTATTTTTAGTAGCCTTTTTATTAGCGGCTTATGTTATATAATTTATGCTTTTTTAGGCGTGCAAAGATACAGAACTCTTTGTGATTTGCAATTTTATCCAACTCTTAATTTTTTGGGGAATTTAAAAATGTTAAGATGATTTCCAATTTCGCTTCTTATTCAGATTTTACATAACCGATACACCAGAATAAAAATGTAAAATTACTCACTATGATGTTAGTGTTGTGGATGATTTAATTCAAGGAAAGCTTGGAATTGCAACAGAATTGTTTTACATTCACAACAAATCCACTGCAATGACTGTTAAAAAGAAAAATATATCAACTAGAACCAAAGCGATAGATCCCAAAAAAAGCATTGATCGTGCACGGATGGGAATAACCAGAAACCCCAAATGGAGCCTAATCGTTTCAGAGGAAAAATACGCATGGACCTCAAAAATGGAAAGAGTTGAAATTATCAGAAGCGGACTTCCATATGAATCAATTGAAGTCATAAGTTCAAGATCAAATTTACCTATCAAACAGTTTTTACATCTACTGGGAATACCACAAACCACTTATAATAAAAAAAAGAAAGATAAAGACTTACTTACAAACAGAGATAGCGAAGTAATTCTAGTACTTATAGAATTGCTAGATTATGGGCTGGAGGTCTTCAATAATGAAAAAGAAAAATTTCAACGTTGGCTTAAAAAGCCGAACATTTCACTGGGCGGTGTCACACCTGAAAGTCTTTTCGACTCTTTGACCGGCATTCAAGAAGTAAAGAACGGTCTTAATAGACTCGAATATGGAAATATGGCCTAATGAGAGTCTATAGAATTGAAAGAGAAAAATACTTAGAAACCACCTTAAAAGGAGTCGGCGCGGCCTTAACAGAAGGATATCGATGGAACAGCCTCAACACCTATTTAGTTTACACATCTGAATCGAGAGCATTGGCAACTTTAGAAGTCTCAGTTCATTTAGACTTCAGTGAAGATTTACCAGTTGACAGGTACTATGTCGAGATTGATATACCTGATGACATTGTGATCCTAGAATTAAGAACCGAGGATTTACCAAATGATTGGGACATAAAGCCACCATCTATAGTAACACAATATATTGGAGATGATTTTGTAAAAGACAACGAGGCTGCAGTTCTCAGAGTTCCAAGCAGCATTGTCCCTCCAGAACATAATTACTTAATAAATCCTAATCATCCAGAAGCTAAAAAAATCACAGTTATTTCACGTAAAAGAATAACTTTTGATAACAGATTTAAACAGGCCTAATAAGTTTCCAAAAGAATCCATTAAACCATAGCTCACTTGCTCTAGCGCTCAGGATAATTGCGCACACCCTTGCTAAGGTTTAGAAATTAATGAGCCAATAAACCTGAATTGGAAACCCTCGTCTCTTTAAAAGTTAAACCCAAAAGTCCCCGTTACCCCAAAATTTCGTGCGTCTGGATTTTCAAAATAATTGCCTCTAAAGTTAAAGTCGATGCGGAATACTTTAAAGATGTTCCCCACGCCAACGCTGTATTCATAATACACTTTATCGGAAGGTGCCAAATAGGTCAATCCCGAAGCATTTAAATCTCTATTGGCTTGCGAAACATCTCCCCAAACACCTCGAATTCCGACAATCTCGCGAAGATTGTATTTGCGCAAAAACGGAATTCTTGAGAAGAACCGTCCGTTAAAGTTATGTTCTAAATGTAAGGAAGCGTAGGTATCGGTCACGAATTCATAATAATCCAATTGTGAGAAGCTATTATAAATAGAAAAATACGATTGGTTACCAGGCACCACATTCAAAAGCCCTAAAGGCACATCGCCAAAAGTCTTCCCTGCCTCAAGTGTGGTGGTCAATCGTCCATATCCACCTACATGCCAAGGTTGGATATATGAAAACTGAACCTTCGTATAATCAAAATCACTATTAAAAATCGCTTTATCTCCACGAGTAACCTGTGCAAATAAACTAGGATAGCCATCATTGGCATGACGACGCTCCACACCAAATCCAGTCATTTTACGTCCTGGAAAATAAGAAACGGAGAAGGCATTTTCGTATTGTTTGACTTCCGATGCGGTAGTCGTATGTGTAGCATCGGTATAATAATCCAAACTAAAGGTATCGGATGCCGAACTTAAAGTCCGGTAGGCACCACTTAGTCTAAACTCTAAATTTCTTACCGGCTCCAATTCCACGGCCATTGTGGTCAAATTAACATTGGTCAACTTATCATTGGTACTGGTTCCTATAATGGAAGAGGATGCAAAACTGCGTCCCAAAATATCAGTAGAAGCCGTTAAATTGACTCCAATCTGTTCCACATCACGCCTATTCCCAGCCGAGATGATGAAGCGGTTCTTTTTATCGATCAGCCATTTTCCTGATATGCCATATTTGACTTTATCATCACGAAATCCGTAAGCCAAAAAGCCTTCCAAACGCCAAAGATCGTTAGGTCCAAAATACGTCCTTCCCCCCGTTCTGATCCGGATCCCTTCCACTTCATTATAGCCAAATGTGGAGAAGATAGGTCCATAATCAAAATTAATATCTGAAAACTCAATATAGCCAGACCCCAAAATACTGCCCAAATTATAAAGTCGCTTGAATTTCTTTACGGTTTTTAAAGTGTCCAACATTTTATAGACACCCTTTTCGTCTTGACTTAGAGATTCCATTCGGTTTTGTTCCCAAAACGCATCATCCCTATTATATACGTCTTCATTATAGCTGTACACTTCATTGCTATAAAACTTGTCTTCCTTAGGAATATCAAACTCATAATTATCATAAAGCGTGGTGCGTTTACCGTAAACCCCGCGGGACTTCTCCTTTTTGTTGAAGGCAAAATCAGACATAAAATAATCGCGTTTGATCAAGAATATAGAATCACTCAAGACTTCAAATTCCTGTTCGATATAAATTTCCTTAACCCAGTTGATGTTGGCACTTTTGGAAGCCTGCAGATTAATTTCCTTTATGGCATAAGTGGTATCGTTGACCCAAAAATCGCCTTTAAAGGTCAATTCATTTTTTCGTCGCGGATAATAAATAATATTATAGCACCATTTATTATCGATGAAGGCACTATCGGATAGCACGTAATTATAGGTATTGATACCGGTTTTAGATAACGGACTCACGAAGCTTTTATCAAAAAATTTGAGATAGTTATCGTAAATATCAAAATCAGAATACAGATCATCCACAAAATCAATAATGATCTGGTTATTGCTAAAGCCAGAGTTTTTATTTCCCTTTAAATCTTCCTTCTCCTTTTTCTTCAGATTGTCACCAAACACTTTACTGCGCGCTTCATTAATGAAAATAGGCAGATACGTTTTTCCGGTCACTTTACTGGTATCCACCTGATTAAAGACGAATTCCATCCCCCTAAACAACTTACTTTTAATTAAGGCGCTGTCGATGGTATTGATATCAAACTCTACCTTTTCGTATTTGTCGTATTGGTATTGCTTGAATTGGCGCAATCCGTTTTGGCGTTTGCGCTCCCAGATTTTCTTTAAGATGGCAATTGCAGGATTTTCACTTTCTTTTTTGGATTGCTTTCCAGTGACTATAAAAACTTCGTCCAATTGGCCTGCCGATTCTTTTAAGATGAGCTTCATCTCATAATTGACTTTCTTGGTCAATGGAATTTCCAAAGTTTCATAGCCAATAAAAGAGACGATAAGCCTATCATAAGTATTGGTTGATTCCAAATAAAACTTCCCTTCCTCGTTGGTAATCGTACCTACGGTTGACCCTTTAAACAGCACATTGGCATAGGCTACGGAAACATTATTTTCATCATACACATAGCCGCTAACTTTAGTTTGGGCGTAGGCGGAACAGATTCCGAAGAAAAAAAATAAGTAACGTAGATTTAGGTTCATAAGACAAAAAACTTCATCAACACAAAGGCCGATGAAGTCATGATAACACAATCCCGATAGCTATCGAGAGCGATTTATTTATATAATACTTTTTTAACCGCTTTAACCACCTCATCACTATTAGGCAACCATTCTTTAAAAAGCTCTGGCGAATATGGTGCAGGTGTATCTGCTGTATTGATTTTCACAACAGGCGCATCTAAGTAATCAAAAGCTTCAGACTGTACGATATAGGTTATTTCGGTAGAAATGTTTCCAAAAGGCCACGCTTCTTCCAAAACAACCAATCTGTTAGTTTTCTTAACCGATTTCAAAATGGTTTCCTTATCCAACGGACGGATGGTTCTCAAGTCGATGATTTCACATGAAATACCTTCTTTCGCCAACTCATCAGCTGCCTTGTAAGCCTCTTTTATAATTTTACCGAAAGAAACGATAGTCACATCCGTACCTTCACGCTTAACTTCAGCAACACCTAATGGAATGGTGTATTCCCCATCTGGCACTTCACCTTTATCGCCATACATTTGCTCACTTTCCATAAAAATAACAGGGTCGTCATCACGAATGGCGGCTTTTAAAAGTCCTTTGGCATCATAAACGTTAGATGGCACAACTACTTTTAATCCAGGAGTATTAGCAAACCAATTTTCAAAAGCTTGCGAGTGTGTTGCTCCCAACTGACCAGCTGAAGCTGTTGGGCCTCTAAAAACGATCGGACATTTAAACTGCCCACCTGACATTTGTCTGATTTTGGCAGCGTTGTTTATAATTTGATCAATCCCAACCAAACAGAAGTTAAAGGTCATATATTCTACAATCGGGCGGCATCCCGTCATGGTCGAACCGATAGCTACCCCTGCAAACCCAAGTTCTGCAATAGGTGTGTCAATGACGCGCTTGGCTCCAAACTCGTCCAACATCCCTTTTGATGCTTTATAAGCGCCATTATATTCAGCAACCTCTTCACCCATCAAATAAATGCTCTCATCACGACGCATTTCTTCGCTCATCGCTTCACAGATAGCTTCTCTAAATTGAATTGTCTTCATTTCATTTCAAAATTTAAATCGATTAGCAAAAGTAAGAATAAAACGAAAACTAAATCGAAAAGAATTATTTAAAATTTATTATGCACGCATAGCAAATATATCATCTAAAATAATTAACTTCGTATCCTCTTCAATAGAAGACAGTTTGCAGTGTAATTTGAGGCTTAAGTTTGATATCGCTTCAAATTCTCCCAAAAAACTAATAATATAATAAATTATAAAAGCATGAAAATACTTGTATGTATTAGTCACGTACCTGATACGACTTCAAAAATCAATTTCACGGATGGAGACACCAAACTCGATACGAACGGCGTTCAATTTGTGATCAACCCGAATGACGAATTTGGCCTGACCCGTGCCATGTGGTTTAAAGAGAAACAAGGTGCCACTGTTGACGTTGTTAATGTTGGTGGCCCAGAAACAGAACCTACCTTGCGCAAAGCATTAGCTATTGGTGCCGATAGTGCCATTCGTGTAAACACCGCTGCCACCGATGGATTCGCCGTGGCCAAACAATTGGCCAACGTGGTTAAAGCTGGTGGTTATGACCTCATCATTGCTGGTCGTGAATCTATTGACTATAACGGCGGAATGGTTCCAGGAATGTTGGCAGAATTGATAGGTGCCAACTTTATAACCAATTGCATTAGCCTTGAAGTGGACGGCACAAATGCGAAAGCCGTGAGAGAAATTGATGGTGGAAAAGAAACGGTCACTACTACTTTACCGCTTGTTATTGGTGGTCAAAAAGGATTGGTGGAAGAAAGTGATTTGCGCATTCCAAACATGAGAGGAATTATGATGGCACGACAAAAACCACTAAGTGTTGTGGAACCTGTTGCGGCCACTAAAGAAACATCAACACTTAAATTCGAAAAACCAGAACCAAGAGGCGCCGTGAAAATGATTTCTCCTGACAATTTGGATGAATTGATTCGCCTGCTTCATAATGAAGCCAAAGTAATATAAATTCCAATAATCAAGCACCAAATACCAATAATTGGAATTTGGAATTTTTAATTTGAAAATTTAGAAAAATATGTCAGTTTTAGTATATACAGAATCAGAAGGAGGAAAACTCAAGAAGATCGCTTTTGAAGTGGCTTCTTACGCAAAAGCCGTTGCTGACCAAATGGGAACGACGGTAACTGCAATTACTATCAATGCCGATGACGTTTCAGAATTGGGAACTTATGGAGTGGATAAAGTATTAAAGGTAAAAGATTCAAAATTGGATACTTTTAATGCCAAAACCTATGCCAACATCATCAAACAGGCTGCCGAGAAAGAAGGCACTAAAGTGGTCGTAGTAAGCTCAAGTGAAGACAGTAAATATTTAGCGCCAATTCTGGCCGTAGGATTGGATGCTGGTTACGCTTCCAACGTGGTTGAAGCGCCAACAAGCGCAGCGCCATTTACCGTAAAACGTAACGCTTTCACTAATAAAGCTTTCGTTTTTTCAACCATTGACACCGATGTGAAAATTGTTGGCGTTTCGAAAAACACGTTTGGATTAAAAGAAAAATCGGCTAGTGCGACGGCTGAAGATTTTTCCCCATCGATTCCAGAAAATGGCGTGCATGTGGATTCGGTTGAAAAAGCAACCAACACGGTAACCATTGCAGATGCTGAAATTGTGGTCTCTGGTGGTCGCGGATTGAAAGGCCCTGAAAATTGGGGAATGATTGAAGATTTAGCAAAGGTTTTAGGTGCGGCAACAGCCTGTTCAAAACCAGTGTCCGATTTAGGCTGGAGACCTCATGGCGAGCACGTGGGACAAACAGGAAAACCTGTAGCGGCCAATTTATATATTGCCATTGGTATTTCTGGAGCTATCCAACATTTAGCGGGAATCAACGCTTCTAAAGTAAAAGTAGTCATCAATTCGGATCCTGAAGCTCCGTTTTTTAAGGCTGCAGACTATGGTGTCGTTGGTGACGCTTTTGAAGTGGTTCCAAAACTTACAGAAAAATTGAAGGAATTTAAAGCTCAAAACGCTTAAATTCCTTAACTTGTAGCAGCAACGCGACTGGTACATCAAATTGTTGCCATAAATACATGACTAAAATCTAAAAAAGGTTTCATGTATTTGTGGCAAAATTTTTCAAAATTCTTTTTTCGTTTAGGGAACTTCCCAAAAAATATGATGAACACAGTTGGTAAAGTCCTAATTTAAACTGTTATTTGCCTTTTATTTTATATGAGTTTAGTCCGATTGAACATAAAGGGAATATCCTACAGCCAAACACAGAATGGCGCCTATGCCTTGATATTAAATGAGGTTGATGGCGACCGCAAACTCCCCATTGTGATTGGTGCATTTGAGGCACAATCTATTGCCATAGCTCTTGAAAAGGAAATCCGCCCACCGCGTCCGTTGACCCATGATCTTTTTAAAAATTTTGCTGACCGATTTGACATTATTGTCAAGCAAGTCATCATTCATAAATTGGTGGATGGTGTTTTTTACTCTAGCTTAATCTGTGAGCGCGACAAAATTGAAGAAATCATTGATGCGCGTACGAGTGACGCGATTGCATTGGCATTGCGTTTTCAAGCCCCTATTTTTACTTATAAAAACATTTTGGACAAAGCAGGCATCTATCTGAAAGTCAATCCACATAAAGAAGACGAACAACAAGACAGTATTCTTTTGGATGATTTAGTTGCCGATGAAATAGAATCCACCATTCAAGATAGTTACAAAAACAAAACTCTTGAAGACCTAAATACCCTCTTGGAGCAAGCTGTAGAAAATGAAGATTATGAAGCGGCTGCTAAAATCAGAGACGAAATCTCTAAACGCTAAACGAACTATCAGATGAGACATTTTTTTTTAGCTTTTACAGCTATTTTTTTTGGAATAACAACAACAATAGCACAAAGCATAGAAAAGAAATGGCAGATTGAAGCTGTCCAAAATGATCAAGGTGTCTACCTGTATAACGTCAATCCTAAAACTGATGTTCTTAACCTTAAAGACGGCGAATTCAGCTTCTATCTAAAGGCAAAAGATAGTAGTGAAACCAAAGGAAACTACATTGCCCAAAACAAATTATTGGTATTATACTATGATACCCCTTATGAAGATGTCCAGCGATTTAAGATTCAAACCTTAACAGATTCGACGCTTATCCTTCAGAAAAAAGACATCCATTATATTTTTTCAACACCAATAGACAGCGCTTTAGCAGCGGCACCTGTTATTACAAGCGGCATCACACCAAGCAAAGGCTTTACAACGAACAGCTTGCTGCGTGGTGCTTTAGGTATGTTTGTATTGCTTTTGATCTCATATCTTTTGAGCGTCAATAGGAAGGCCATCAACTGGCAAACTATAGGTTTGGGACTTGCCGCGCAAATGCTACTGGCCATTGGTGTCTTAAAAATTACATTTGTGCAAAAAACTTTTGAGATTGTCGGAAAGATGTTCGTAAAAGTTTTAGAATTTACTCAAGCAGGAAGTGTGTTTTTACTTGGGGGGATGATGGACATCAACAGTTTTGGATTTATCTTTTTGTTCCAAGTATTGCCAACCATTATTTTCTTTTCAGCGCTGACCTCCCTATTATTTTATTTAGGGGTCATTCAAAAAGTAGTGGCAGGAATGGCTTGGGTGTTGACCAAACTCTTAAAGATTTCAGGTGCTGAAAGCTTAAGTGTTGCTGGTAATATTTTCTTAGGACAAACAGAAGCCCCTTTAATGATTAAGGCTTATCTGGAGAAGATGAGCAAATCTGAAATTCTTTTAGTGATGATTGGCGGAATGGCCACCGTTGCTGGTGGCGTATTAGCCGCCTATATCGGATTTTTGGGTGGCGAGGATGAAGCACTGAAGTTATTTTACGCGAAGCATTTATTGACGGCTTCTGTTATGGCAGCTCCTGGAGCTATTGTAATTTCAAAAATGTTATATCCCCAACAACAGGAAATCGATTCGAATGTTCAGGTCACACAGGACAATATTGGCTCTAATATTTTAGATGCCATTGCAAACGGTACTACCGAAGGTTTGAAATTGGCAGCCAACGTTGGTGCCATGCTTTTGGTTTTTATTGCTTTTATAGCCATGATCAACTACGGCTTTGGCAAAGTCGGCGGTGTAACCGGTTTAAATACCTGGATTGCAACTAATACACCTTATGCCGCGCTGTCCTTAGAATTTATTTTAGGCTATATCTTCTCCCCTTTAATGTGGCTTATTGGTGTTGCAAAAGAAGACATGGCACTTATGGGACAGTTGCTCGGCATCAAATTAGCGGCAAGTGAATTTGTAGGTTATATTCAATTGGCTGAACTAAAAAATGTAGCGAATGTGACCCATTTGAAGTTCGAGAAATCAATTATCATGGCCACTTATATGCTCTGCGGGTTTGCGAATTTTGCATCGATCGGAATTCAAATTGGAGGGATCGGCTCTTTAGCGCCAGGGCAACGTAAGACTTTATCTGAGTTTGGAATGAAAGCCTTGATCGGTGGGACGATTGCGTCGTTATTGTCTGCGACGATTGCGGGGATGATTATTGGGTAAAAATTCCTGCGAAGGCAGGAATCTTATAAATCAATGCTATCATTAGTTTAGATTTAAATTTAATCACCTTTAATATCAAGGCTCTTTATATTGCACTCTTTTAACTTTAGCCATCTTATACTTAAATAAGTTACTTACTTTTTTTAATTTTGGCTTTCTATCTAATTTCAATATAAATAAATGAGATTCCTGCCTTCGCAGGAATATAGGACTATGAAACAATATCACGAGCTTGTACGACACGTATTAGATAATGGCACTCAAAAAGGAGACCGCACAGGAACAGGTACTAAAAGCGTTTTTGGCTATCAAATGCGTTTTGACCTGAGCGAAGGTTTCCCAATGGTTACGACCAAAAAACTCCATTTAAAATCTATTATATACGAATTACTGTGGTTTTTAAAAGGCGATACAAATATTAAATACCTCAACGAAAACGGCGTTCGCATCTGGAATGAATGGGCTGATGAACATGGCGACTTAGGTCCTGTGTATGGACACCAATGGCGCAATTGGAACAACGACGACATTGATCAGATCAAAGACATTGTAGAAACGCTTAAAATTAATCCAAACAGCCGACGCATGTTGGTTTCGGCATGGAACCCTTCAGTGTTGCCAGATACTTCAAAATCATTTTCAGAGAATGTTGCCAATGGCAAAGCCGCATTGCCACCGTGTCACGCATTCTTTCAATTTTATGTGGCCGATGGAAAACTATCCTGCCAATTGTACCAACGCAGCGCCGACATCTTTTTAGGTGTTCCTTTTAATATTGGCTCCTACGCTCTGTTTACGATGATGATGGCGCAAGTTTGCGGGTATGAAGCAGGCGATTTCATCCACACCTTTGGCGATGCCCATATTTACAACAATCACATGGAGCAATTGGAACTGCAACTCTCAAGAGAGGTCAGACCGCTCCCAAAAATGATTATAAATCCTGAAGTCAAAGATATCTTCAACTTTAAATTCGAAGATTTCACTTTGGAAGATTACAATCCGCATCCTCATATTAAAGGGATTGTTGCAATTTAAAACAAGCAACATTAACTTTATGACTATATAAAAAAAGCGTTCTCCATTAGGAAAACGCTTTTTCTTATTTAACAAACAAAGGATATCTTACAGATTCATAACTGCATTTTCGGCTCCAAATTGGTTGGTAACATAAGCATCGGCATGCGCATCATTTACAAAAGTGCCATCCACAAGATATCTGAACTCATAAGAGTCATCTTTCGCTAAATCAACAGTCCCTTTAAATGTTCCATTTTTTAATTTCTTAAGCTTTACAGCTTTTTCTGCATTCCATTCATTAAAGCATCCTAATACCGATACTTCTTTAGCTTCTTCAGCAGGGACTGAAAAAGTTACTTTACAAATAGGTTTACTTTTCAAGTATTGTTTTGTAATTGCCATAGTTCAAATTAATTAATTTTGTTACAAATTTAAAAAGATTCCAACTTCGACAATCATTTAAACACCATAATATCAAATAATTACGATTTTCATAAAAAAATCTTTGAAATTTTTTAAACTTCCAAATCAAAGACAGATAATATTATTGTATTGACAACTTTTGAACCACTACTTCTCATTGATTCTCAACACCTTTGCCTCTATCTCGTTTTCGAATGTAGGATTTTTCAAAGAACGGAAGTTTGCATTACTGATTTCATCAAAAAAAGCTAACTTTACCTAAAATTTCACTATTATGTTTGGAAAAAAGAAGCTGGTAGATAAAATCGACAGAGAACAGTTGCAGCTTATTGAAAATGCGCAACGACGCATCAAGCAAAAAAAACGCTTGTACTACCATTTTGTGATTTTCTTAATTGGTGCCATTTTCCTCATCATTTTAAATACCGTCATTGGCATAGGCGAACAAACCAAAATATTAGGATTGGAATGGTTTGTATTTGCCATTTTAGCTTGGTTATTCCTTTTCTTCTTTCATCTATTCAATGTATTTGTGACGCATAAATTTATGGGCAAATCTTGGGAAGAAGCACAACTACACAAACTAGTTAGCAAACAAAAAGAACGTATTTCACAACTTCAGGCCGAAGTGGAAAAAACACCTTCTGTGGCACCATCTGCAATGATTGAAAAAAAAACGAAAGTTCATAAAAACTTAACGCTTATTGTCGCTGCCGCAGAAAATGATGTCATCGGCAAAGACAATCAATTAATTTGGCATTTGAGTGACGATCTCAAACGTTTTAAAAATCTGACCTCAAATCATTGTATGATTATGGGCAGAAAGACCTTTGAAAGCTTTGGTAAGCCACTTCCTAACCGAACACATATCATAATTACGCGGCAACAAAATTACCCAGTTCCGAGCGGCGTGATTGTAGTTCATAATTTAGAAGACGCTTTAATCGCTGCAAAAAATGACAGCCAACCGTTTATCATCGGCGGCGGCGAAATCTACAAGGAAGCCATGGATTATGCTGATAAAATAGAATTAACCAGAGTTCACGAACGTTTTGATGGTGATACCTTTTTCCCCCAAATAGATCCTTCTGTTTGGAAAGAAACAGAGCGCAACCTTCATCAAAAAGATGAAAATCACAACTATTCGTTCTCATTCATCACTTACCTAAGAAGATAAAAATCTGAAGCGTAAAGCTTAAAAGATTACGAAAATTAGTCACCTATCTTAATATTTTAGATACCCATTCAATTTAATCTCTTTTTATTCAGTCGAAAATTTCTTTTATGGATCTTTTTGAAGGCGTTATAGCTGGATTATATTGGATCGTATTAGAGTTTTTATCATACCAATGGGCTTGATTTTAGGGTTGGTTAGTGATTCCAACCATGGCTGTCTGTGGCCTGTTGATGGGATTAATAATTCAATTTATTGGCGATTTTGACGGGTTATTTCTTAGATGCCAATTCTTTTATTTCTTCGCAGATGGAGCATGAAAAGAAAAACACTTCTCCAGCGAGCTAATAGTCATTCAGATATTGGCATAAGAATTTAATTTTCCACAGACGGCCCTATTCTCATCGCTTTTTAATTAATTTTGCATCATGATAAAAGACATTCAGCTTCGGGTTAGTCTCCTGGAAGAAAAACAACCTGATATTTTAACGCGCAAGGCAGCGAAATTTCTTGGTATTCCTTTAGATAAAATATCAGGTATTAAGGTGCTCCGCAAATCAATTGATGCCCGAAAAAAGCAGATTATTTTCAATTATAAAGTCGCGGTTTACATCAATGAACCCGTTTCCCAAACCTCTGATTATCATTTTGATTATAAAGATGTATCCAAAGGAAAACCCATTCATATTATTGGCTTTGGCCCTGCAGGAATGTATGCCGCCCTGCGTTGTATTGAATTGGGATTTAAGCCGATAGTTTTGGAACGCGGCAAGAATGTTCAAGAGCGACGTCGGGATTTAAAAGCCATCAATCGGGATCATTTTGTGAATGAGGATTCTAATTATTGTTTTGGCGAAGGTGGCGCGGGGACTTATAGTGACGGCAAACTATACACCAGAAGTTTAAAGCGTGGCGACGTGCGTCGAATTTTTGAAAACCTCGTGTTTCATGGTGCTACGGATCAAATTTTAGTGGATGCCCATCCGCATATTGGCACTAACAAACTCCCTAAAGTGGTTCAGAATGTTCGTGAAACAATTCTGAATTATGGCGGCGAGGTACATTTTGATACCCGAGTTACCGATTTCACTATTAAAGACCATAAAATAACAGCGCTTCAACTTCAAAACGGCGACGAATTGAAAGTCGATCGTGTCATTTTAGCTATGGGACATTCGGCGAGGGATATTTTCTATCTCCTTCATGAAAAAAACATTGCCATGGAGGCAAAATCTTATGCCATGGGTGTGCGTGTAGAACATCCGCAACACATTATAGATTCCATCCAATACAGTTGTAGTGGCGAACGCGACGAACTATTACCTGCAGCATCTTATAATTTAGTGGATCAAGTGAACGGAAGAGGCGTCTATTCGTTTTGCATGTGTCCTGGTGGTTTTATTGTACCTTCTGCTACAGCCAATGGCGAAGTAGTAGTTAATGGTATGTCGCCTTCCAAACGCAATAATCCGTTTGCCAACTCAGGGATTGTTGTTGAAATCAATGTGGATAAGGATTTACATAAATACGAGCATTTTGGCGTTTTAAAAGCCTTGGAATATCAAAAAGATTTGGAACGCTTGGCCTTTACAGCTGGTGGACGAAGTCAAGTGGCACCGGCGCAACGCTTGACGGATTTCGTTGAAGGCAAGCTCTCAGCAAGTCTCAATCCCAGTTCTTACCAACCTGGATTAAAATCGGTACCCTTACACTCCTTATTGCCCAAATTGATTGGCGGGAGTTTACGTAACGGATTTAAAATTTTTGGCGAAAAAATGAAAGGCTATTATACCGAAGAAGCCAATGTCGTGGGTGTTGAATCGCGTACCTCCTCGCCTATTAGCATCCCTAGAAATGAGCGATTGGAACATCCGCAAATTTCAAATCTTTACCCTTGTGGCGAAGGCCCTGGATATGCTGGTGGCATTGTGTCTGCTGCCATTGACGGCGAACGTTGTGCAGAAGCGGCGTGTGGAGCGTAGACGAAATTGAAGATGAAATTGAACTTGCCTGCCCGTCCGAAGCTTTTGCGGAGGCGGGAAGTTGAAATTGAAGCCGTCCATTAAAGATCACTTCTCGTTATTTTAAGAAATCGAAGCCTTTTAATGTCGAATATCGAATACTGAATAAAAAATGTTGAAGTATTAAATCCGTCGTTTATAGGAATGGTGCATTTTTGATTTCATTTTTTTTCCGTTGCAACCTTTGCTAAAATCCTTTAAGTCTTTGGGTTTAAATAAACTAACCGCAATGGGCGCAAAGTTCAGCGCGAAGAACGCGAAGCGGTTGAAATTGGAGTCGAAGACAAGAATGGAATTAAATAAATTCATTCAAGTTTTGAAACAACTAAACACCTTACATCTTCACAACTTAACATCATTCTAGTGTTTATTCCAAAAACCCTTTTGAGAAGTTCCCAGTCAGAACTCGATTTTAAATCGCAATAGATTATAACGAGCATCTTGGTTCTTGATTCTAAAAGCGCAGCGGTCTCACATCTATCAAAAATATTCCTATTTTTGCATTTCTAAAAACAGACAAATAATGAACGCATATATATTTCCTGGCCAAGGTGCCCAATTTACAGGAATGGGCTTGGACCTTTATGAAAAATCATCCATAGCACAACAACTTTTTGAACAAGCGAATGCCATACTTGGTTTTTCGATAACCGATATAATGTTTGAAGGCTCAGCAGAAGCGCTTAAAGAAACCAAAGTAACACAGCCCGCAATTTTTTTACATTCAGTAATTTTAGCAAAAACCCTTGGTGATCAGTTCAAGCCAGATATGGTTGCAGGACATTCTTTAGGAGAGTTTTCAGCGTTAGTGGCGAATGGCACTTTATCTTTTGAAGATGGATTAAAGTTAGTATCACAACGTGCTTTAGCTATGCAAAAAGCCTGTGAGTTGCAACCAAGCACCATGGCAGCGGTTTTAGGTTTGGAAGATTCAATTGTCGAAAGAGTATGCGCTGAAACTGAAGGTATCGTTGTGGCGGCAAATTACAATTGCCCAGGACAACTGGTTATTTCTGGCGAACTTAACGCGATTAATCGTGCTTGTGAAGCCATGAAAGAAGCGGGAGCAAAACGTGCGTTGGTATTACCTGTCGGCGGCGCCTTTCATTCGCCACTAATGGAACCTGCACGTGAGCAATTGGCTGCTGCCATTGAAAACACCTTTTTCAGCAAACCGAACTGTCCAATTTATCAAAATGTGACAGCCCATGCAGTGATCAACCAAGATGATATAAAAGCCAATTTAATTTCACAATTGACTGCACCGGTACGTTGGACACAATCTGTGCAACAAATGATTGCCGATGGCGCCACTTTATTTACAGAAGTCGGCCCTGGCAACGTGTTACAGGGATTGGTCAAGAAAATCAACAGAGACGCACAAACCGCTGCGGCAACATTTACCCCTAATTTGTAGTCAATGAAACTATCTAGAACATTAAGTATTGTCTTATTGATTATTGCCAATATTGCCATTGATCAAATATCAAAATTTATCGTAAGAGCAGAAATAGCCCAAAATGAAATCATTCAACTTGTGGGCGACACTTTTATCATGACCAAGGTTGAAAATTCAGGGGCATTTTTAGGTATGGGAAGTGACCTGAGTCCTACTTTAAAATGGATTTTATTATTGATCCTTCCGGTCATTGTTTTGGGCGGCGTGGTGTATTATATCTTAACTAATAAAGCGTTAGACCGCTTAAGCCTGATTGCATTTTGCTGTATCGTTGGTGGTGGTATCGCCAATGTATTTGACCGGTTTGTGTATGGTTCTGTAACTGACTTTTTTCACATCGACTTAGGTGGCGTGTTTAGAACTGGTATCTTTAACGTAGCCGATATGTCGGTCTCTTTTGGAATGATCTTATTGGTTATTGCCAGCTTTCAACAGAAGAAACTCGAAAAACAAAACGCTTAAAACAATCAAATTTCAACTAGAATTCTCGAAGTAGATTTAGTCTTAAGCGCATTATAAAATCAAAAAAGCCTCAATAATCTGAGGCTTTTTCTATTGTTCTAAGTTACTATTTTATCTTGCTAAATTACAATCTTCACAAGCTTTCACTTCGCCGTAATAGGTTTCTCTATATTTATGAAGTGTTTTGTAAGGGATACTTAAAAATTGCTTTTTAATGTACGTTACTTTGGTCATGAGCAACCCCATTTGAGGGGTGTACCTTTCTTCAGGAATTGTTTCTCTTTTAATACTAATCAGTTTCATTTTGTACTTTGCTTTTTGTTTTTATAATCAAATTAGCTCACCAATTAAATTTCTTTAAAGTTAAAATTCATTAAGTGCATTTTGATTATTTCTAGTCATCATGAACTACAAAGAAACAAATTCAAAAATAGACATCCAAAACATCAGGGTTAAAACCATGTTAATCAACTTGCTAATTACAACACCCGTAACAACGGTCCGTTTTCGCAGTCATATTAACAACAGATACACGATATAATTAACAGATATGAACGTCAAAAACGGTTATTCCTTGTAGGTTTTACCTTCTTTCATTACAAATACCACATTGGTCATGGTGTCAATATTTTCAGTTGGATCGTCATTTGTAGCCACAATATCCGCTAAAAACCCTTCTTTCAATTGTCCAATTTGAGTGTCCATTTTCAGCAACATGGCATTTGTGACGGTAGCACTTTGTATTGCTTTAATGGCTGGCATTCCTGCCTCAACCATATAACCAAACTCTTTCGCATTTTCGCCATGGGCAAAAACCGCGGCATCAGTTCCAAAAGCTATTTTAACACCTTTTTTATAGGCTTTTCCAAACATGGATTGAATTTTCGGGCCTATATCCAACGCTTTTCCAACGATCACCTCTGGATAATAATTAGGGATTTTGGCCTTTTCAGAAACTGATTTTCCTGCAGTAATGGTAGGCACCAAATACACGTCATGCTTTTTCATAAGCTCCATGGTTTCATCACTCATAAACGTCCCGTGTTCAATGGTCTTTACACCACCAAGGATGGCGCGTTGCATGCCTTCATCGCCATGTGCATGAGCGGCAACTTCAAGTCCGTAGTCTTTAGCAGTATCGCAAATCGCTTTGATTTCCTCTACCGTAAATTGTGGATTCTGTCCGCTTTTCGCAACACTCAACACCCCACCCGTAGCCGTAATTTTTATCCAATCGGCACCATTTTTATAACGTTCCCTTACCGCTTTTTTCGCATCTTCCACACTATTGACCACACCTTCCTTTGGGCCTGGATCACCCAACAGTCCTCTTTTGGCACCATTGGTTGGATCAGCATGACCGCCCGTAGTTGCTAAAGACTTTTCGGCGGTTAATATTCTTGGACCATCAACTTTACCTGCATTAACCGCATTTCTTAAGGCTACATTGACGCCCGAACCTCCCAAATCCCTAACGGTTGTAAAACCTGACATCAGGGTCACGTTTGCAAAATGCTGTGCGTTAAAGGCCACATCGGCATCATTGAGGGTATACTTTTCCAGATAAGCAGCAGGGTTGGTTTCACTTTCAATGTGAACATGCATATCAATAAACCCCGGCATCACGGTTTTTGACTTTAAGTCAATCACCGCATCTTCGGCCGATTTAGGTGTTGAAAATCCATCTTCAATTGCCATGATCTTCTTTCCTGAAACGATAATCGTTTTATTGGTCAAAACCTTACCTTCTTTGGTATCGATTAATTTCCCACAATGCAAATAAGTATTCTGTCCAATTAAAATCGAACTAACTAAAAGGCTACAAAAAAGAAGTGCTTTTTTCATGGCTACAGTTTAAATGTTTCTGATATGTTTTTCCCATTTCCAAGCAGATAATAGGGCATCATCCAAATTGGTTTCCGCTTTCCACCCTAATTCTGTGTTAGCCTTAGTCGTATTAGCAAACGCTTGAATGACATCGCCTTCACGTCTTGGGGCAAACTTATAATTTAGTTTTTGTCCTGATACTTTTTCAAAAGATTGGATGACTTCCAAAACCGTACTTCCTGTTCCTGTCCCCACATTAAAGGTTTCGTAATTGGAAGCATTCTTTTGTCCGACTAATCTTTCTAACGCCACTACATGCGCTTTTGCCAAATCGACCACATGAATATAATCTCTCACGCAAGTACCATCTGACGTTGGATAATCATTACCAAATACCGAAAGCTCTTTACGCAATCCTGCAGCGGTTTGTGTGATAAAAGGAATTAAATTCTGCGGCACGCCAATGGGCAATTCACCAATTTTTATGCTGCTATGCGCTCCAATCGGATTAAAATAACGCAATGCAATAGCACTTAAATTTTCATTGACTTTACAGGTATCACTAATAATTTCCTCTCCAATTTGCTTGGTATTACCATATGGCGACTCTGCCAATTTAATCGGTGCCGATTCATTGATCGGCATCTGGTCCGCTTGTCCGTAAACGGTGCATGAGGAACTGAAGATGAAGTTTTGCGTTGGCAATTGCAATATGGATTTCAACACATACACTAAGGTATTGATGTTGTTCTCATAATATAACAATGGTTTTTCAACACTCTCTCCAACGGCTTTACTCGCCGCGAAATGAATGACGCCGACAATATCCTGATGTTTTTCAAAAAACGATTCAACTTTCGATTTTTCCTTTAGATCCAACTTCTCAAAAATGGGGGTTTTACCAGTAATGGCAGTAATTCCTGCTAAAACATCAATGGACGAATTTGAAAGATCATCGATAACAACCACTTCATAGCCTTTTTCCTGTAGCTCTACAACGGTATGTGAACCGATAAATCCTAAACCACCTGTAACTAAAACTTTTTTCATTATAGAGAATCGTTTATAAAATTAATAACTGTAGAGGTAATAAATTCAATTTGCTCGTCATCCAATTCCGTATGCATAGGCAATGAAATAACTTCTTTGACCAACTGATTAGTGACCATAAAATCTTCTTCCTTATATCTAGAGTCTTTATAAGCTTTTTGCAGATGCAAAGGAATCGGATAATACACGCCACAAGGAATCCCCTGCTCGTTTAAATGTTTTACCAAAGCATCACGATTGACATCCTTAACTTTTAAGGTGTATTGATGGAATACATGGTTATCCTCACTGCCTTCTCTAAAAGGTGTGACAATATGCTCATGACCTTCAAAAGCTTTATCGTAAGCATTTGCAGCTTTTAAACGTGCTGCATTATACGTGTCCAAGTGCTTTAACTTCGTGTCTAAAACAGCAGCCTGGATAGAATCTAATCGCGAATTAACGCCCACCACATCATGATGGTAACGCTCGTACATGCCGTGATTGACAATCCCTCGCAGTTTGTGCGCTAATTCATCATCATTGGTGAAAATAGCACCACCGTCGCCATAACATCCTAAATTTTTGGAAGGAAAAAACGAGGTAGAAGCCACATGTCCAATCGTACCAACTTTGGCTCTCTTACCATTGCTATACGTATAGGTTGCCCCAATAGCCTGTGCGTTATCTTCAATAACAAACAGATTGTGCTCCTCAGCAATTTTCATGATCGCTTCCATATTCGCACATTGACCAAACAAATGCACCGGAACGATTGCTTTCGTTCTTGGCGTAATGGCTTTTTTAATCGCCTCCACATCAATATTAAAAGTTTTAGGATCTACATCAACCAAAACTGGCGTTAATTGTAATAAGGCAATAACCTCAACAGTTGCAGCAAAGGTAAAATCGGCAGTAATAACCTCATCCCCTGGTTTTAAATCCAAGGCCATCATGGCTATTTGCAAAGCATCTGTGCCATTCGCACAAGGAATGACGTGTTTTACATCAAGATAATTTTCTAAATTTTTCTGAAATTGGTGTACTTGTGGCCCATTAATATAAGCTGTAGTGTCGAGAACTTCAGCAATAGACGCATCAACAACATCTTTAATTTTCTGATATTGACCCTTAAGATCAACCATTTGTATTTTTTTCATCTCGTTATATGTAGAATTGATAGTTTAAAACCTCAAGGCTTTATCGAGCAGCGAAATTACGAAATTGCACTTCTTATACCAATCATTCCTAAAGGTTTAATTTATTTTTCGATGAACGAATTCATTTGATTTTGATGAATCTTTACAAAAATTCAAAAGCATTTTTAAAGCGACATAATAGAAAGAAATGTATTTTAGCACAAATCATTCTTCTTGAAATTACTTTACAACATAGCATTATATAGCGTCGAATTTTTACTCAAAATTCCAGCACTTTTCAATGAAAAAATCAAAATGGGCGTTGAAGGACGCTCAAAGGCCTTTAACATTCTAGAAGAACACTTATCGGCTAACGACCGAACCTTTTGGTTTCATTGTGCTTCTTTAGGAGAATATGAGCAAGGACTTCCGATTTTTAAACAACTTCGAATGGAAAATCCGAACCATAAGATTGTGTTGACCTTCTTTTCGCCATCGGGATATGAGGTCCGGAAAAACACGGGCATTGCAGATGTGGTCGTCTATCTTCCTATGGATACTAAAGCCAATGCGAAACGTTTCGTCAAACTCGTCCATCCTGAATTGACCATCTTTGTGAAATATGATATCTGGCCAAATTACCTAAGCGAATTAAAAAACCGTAGTTTAAGAGCCATTTTGATTTCTGCATCTTTTAGAAAAGAGCAATCTTACTTCAAGTTTTATGGCGGGATGATGCGCAACGCCTTACGGGCTTTTGAACATATTTTTGTTCAAAATGAAAATTCAAAAACTTTGTTAAACGCGATCGACCTTAATAATGTTACCGTTGCTGGAGACACACGCTATGATCGCGTTTCTGACCAATTGCTTCAAGACAACACACTGCCGTTTATTGATCAGTTTAAAGACAACAAACTATGTGTGGTGGTTGGAAGCTCATGGCCCGAAGATGAAATCTTGTTTGTTGACTACATCAATTCAATACAATCAAAAAAAGTCAAATTCATCATTGCGCCCCATAATATCAAAAGCAATCAAATTGATCAATTCGTCAACCAACTTCAAAGGAAAACTGTACTGTTTTCTGATAAAGAGAATAAAGATCTCTCCGAATACGAGGTGTTTATCATCGATACGATTGGCATTTTAAGCAAAGTATACAGCTATGCTGACCTCGCTTACGTGGGAGGCGCTATGGGAAAAACAGGTCTTCATAACATCTTGGAGCCCGCAGTTTTTGGCATTCCGGTCATCATTGGTAAAAACTACAAGAAATTCCCCGAAGCCTATCAAATGATAGCTAATGGAGGCGTTATTAGTATTAAAGACAGTCAGGAACTTAAAAACAATCTAGATACGTTGATTAAAAACCCTGAAAAAAGAAATCAACTCGGAAATCTGAATGCCGCGTTCATCCTAAAAAACAAAGATGCCGTCATTCAAATCATGAACTATATCAATAATTAGACTAAAAACTGGCGCCCAAACATCGGTAATATTATTTTTTTATTGGACTAACGATTCGAGTTTCATAAATTACACACTTAACTAAAACTTTTACTATGAAAAAAATTATTTTAAGTTCTGCCTTCGTTATTGCACTAGGTTTTTCATTGACATCTTGTAGAGAAACGGAAAAGAAAACAGATGAGCCAAGTGTTATTGTTATTGAAAAAAAGGCCGACGACACTCCTAAAAAGACAGAAGGCACGCTAGAAAAAGCCGGAAGAGCCATTGACAATGCTGCGAAAGAAGTCAAGGAAGCAGGCAAAGCTGTTGATAAAGCTGCGAAGGAAGTTGTTGGTGACGATAACTAATTCAAAAGCTAACTCATACAAATTAGAAGACCTGACGTGCATTGGGTCTTTTTTTATTGAATCAATTTCTTGTAAACACTATTAAAATGATACGGATAATAACTCTTGTCCTAATTCATGGACAGCTTCTTCAATTTCTTTCAAGCGTTTCTCTGATGCATTGGCTTTTCCTGTCGCATACTGCCGCAACAAGGATTTATTGATATTTGCTTTCGTGGCAATTCCTGCCATACTGATCTCAGGAACTAACTTAAAAAATCCTTGTAAATCCATTTCGTACATAAAATCTGGATTTTCAAATTCTTGAGACCAATCTTCACCGATTTCTTTGGCTACTTCAATATAATCCAAATAGGCTTGTTGAAAATTTCTCTTCAATTCCGCCAAAGACGCTCCGAAGGCACTCACAACACCAGGCGCATTAGTAGATGTGCCCCAATAAGTGCCGTCTTCAGCCTTTTCAACGTAGACATTTATGCTTTTCATAACGTATAGTATATTTGATTTAACTAATTCAATTCTTTAAAAAGTAAGGAAATTTATTTTAGCCCTGCCTGCTTTAATATCGCATTTACGGTTCCGATTGGAATATCTTTTTTAGGATGCGGAATTGTTACAATTCCTTTGTGCTGTTGATGCTTAAAATGGTGGTGACTACCCTTTGTTCTTACCAATTCCCATCCTTCCTTCTCTATCAACTTTATTAAAGAACTTGATTTCATCACATAAAGATATAACAATTATGTTATATATCAACAATGTTAAATGAGATTTTTTCTTCTATAAAAAAGGAAATTAAGATTATTAGATGAGATATTGCTTCCAAACCATAAAACTGATATTGGATACTTGAAAAGGATGAAATACTAAGGATTGCAATAAGTCAAAGTTGACTAAAACCAAAAAACCTTGACAATCTTTCGATTATCAAGGCTTAGTACTCAAGGCGGGACTTGAACCCGCACGTCCTAATGGACACAGGATTTTAAGTCCGGCGTGTCTACCGATTCCACCACTTGAGCAGTTGCACAAAGTACTCATTGTGTAAAACAATGTTCCGCAGCAGCGGAATCCATACTTTTGCTTTTCGATATTGAGCGAAAAACGGGATTCGAACCCGCGACCTCCACCTTGGCAAGGTGGCGCTCTACCAACTGAGCTATTTTCGCGTTATTGCAATTAATTTAAGAACGTTTTCACGACACCTATCGGCATTGCGAGGGCAAATTTAATACATTTCTTAGAATGACAAAGCCTTTTGCATAAAAAAAAGTTGTTTTTTTTATGCACGCTTCTTTTTCAACAACATACGTTTAATTTCATTCAATTTCATAAGCGCCTCAACTGGCGTTAAAACATCGATATCAATATTGATGATCTCTTCCTTAATCTGCTCTAAAAGAGGATCATCTAAGTTGAAAAAACTCAATTGCATGTCATTTTCAAGCGTTCTTACCTTGTTTGTCAATTCTTCGCTGCTATGTGATTTCTCTAGTTGCTTCAGGATTTTATTGGCACGATGAATCACTTGTTGTGGCATTCCCGCCATTTTCGCCACATGGATTCCGAAACTATGCTGACTCCCGCCTTCCACTAATTTTCTTAAAAAAAGCACATTATCCTTCAACTCCTTCACAGAAACATTAAAGTTTTTAATCCGTGCAAATGTTTCGGTCATTTCATTCAACTCATGATAATGGGTGGCAAACAAGGTTTTGGCCTTGCTTGGATGCTCATGCAAATACTCGCTAATGGCCCAAGCAATCGAAATCCCGTCATAAGTACTCGTACCACGACCTATTTCATCCAACAACACTAAACTTCGATCAGAGATGTTATTCAAAATGGAAGCCGTTTCATTCATCTCCACCATAAAGGTCGATTCGCCCATCGAAATATTATCACTCGCACCAACTCTTGTAAATATTTTATCGGTCAATCCTACTTTAGCGTGCTCAGCAGGCACAAAACTTCCCATTTGAGCCAACAGCACGATTAAAGCCGTTTGACGCAAAATGGCCGATTTACCCGACATATTAGGCCCGGTAATCATGATGATCTGTTGCTTGTCTCTATCCAAATAAACATCATTGGCAATATAAGGCTCACCAGGTGGTAATTGTTTTTCAATAACTGGATGTCTTCCGTTTTTGATATCTAAGGCAAAACCGTCATTGATTTCTGGACGTGTGTATTTATTGTCATAAGCCAATTGCGCAAAACCGCATAAACAATCCAGTTGCGCGATTAATGCCGAATTTTTCTGAACAGGTTGAATGAATTGCCCAATCCACGACACCAATTCGGAAAACAATTGCTGTTCAATACCCAGGATGCGCTCTTCAGCACCAAGGATTTTAGTTTCGTATTCTTTTAGCTCCTCAGTAATATAACGCTCTGCATTAACCAAAGTTTGCTTTCTGATCCAATCCGCAGGTATTTTATCTTTTTGTGAATGGCGCACTTCAATATAATACCCAAACACATTATTGGACGCAATTTTGAGGGACGATATTCCTGTACGTTTGCTTTCGCGTTCCAGCATAGCATCTAAATAATCCTTTCCTGAGGTGGAAAGCGCTCTGAGTTCTTTCAATTCCGCAGAAAAATCAGAAGAAATTGTATTCCCCTTTAAAATATTAACCGGCGCATCATCATTTAAAGTCGTTTTGATGCGTTGACGCAACTCTTCACAAAGCTCCAAAGTGTTGCCAATATGTTGAATCGCTTTATTATCGGTATTTTGAGTGAGCGTTTTAATAGGCACAATGGCTTCTAAGGCATTTTTTAGCTGAACGACTTCTCTAGGAGAAATTTTAACTGTTGCCACTTTTGAAATCAACCGTTCGATATCGCCGATACCTTTGATCTGGTTTTGGATCTTTTTCAGAACAATTGTATCATCTAAAAAATACTGAACCACCTCATGCCGCTGATTGATTTTGTCTATATCCACAAGCGGCAAAGCTAACCAACGCTTCAATAAACGCCCGCCCATTGGCGAAATGGTGCGGTCAATCACGTCAATCAAGGTCACTGCGTTTTGATTGTTGGATTGATAAAGTTCCAAGTTCCTTATGGTAAAACGATCCATCCAAACGTGATCATCTTTGGTAATCCGCTGAATGGAAGTAATATGTTGTAATCTGTGATGCTGTGTTTCACTCAGATAATGCAAGACAGCACCTGAAGCCACAATACCTTCAAACAAATCCTCAATACCAAAACCTTTTAACGATTTGGTTTGAAAATGTTTGAGCAAGGTTTCATTGGCATAATCATCCTGAAACACCCAATCTTCCATATAAAATGTATGAAAGTTATCACCAAAAGTATTTTTAAACTCGTTTCGTTTTGGTTTAGAAATCAGAATTTCGCTTGGTCTGAAGTTTTGAAGTAATTTATCAACATATTCCGAATTCCCTTGAGAAATCAGAAACTCACCTGTGGAGACATCTAAAAAAGAAACGCCAATCAAATTTTTGCCAAAACAGACTGCAGCCAAAAAGTTATTGGACTTTGAATGCAAAATATCATCATTCAATGCCACTCCAGGCGTCACCAATTCAGTAACACCGCGTTTCACCAAGGTTTTTGCTTGCTTAGGATCTTCCAACTGATCGCAAATCGCCACGCGGCAACCCGCTTTGACCAATTTTGGCAAATAGGTATTTAACGAATGATGAGGAAATCCAGCCAATTCGGTTTCGGATTCACTGCCTGCACCGCGTTTGGTTAATATAATATCTAATATTTTGGAGGCTTTTACTGCGTCGCTGCCAAAGGTTTCATAGAAGTCGCCCACCCTAAAAAGCAATAAGGCATCAGGATACTTTGCTTTAATCGCATTGTATTGTGTCATTAACGGAGTTACCTTCTTTTCTTTTTTCATAAATTGTCTTTGTCATTTCCACGAAGGTGGAAATCTCACAATGTTTGTGTTTTTTAAATGGTATTTTTGCCCTAAATTTCAGGACTGCTAAGGTACTTATAATTTGAGGCTTTGGAAAATGGATGCGACAGAAGTTATTTACAATGTTTTACCGCACTATGAAACCTCATGGAAGGACTATTTCGCAGAGACGCGCAGAGAATTCACAGAGATACGCGGAGTTTTTTGAGCTAGATTCTGAATTGAGCAACAGAACCTTTCAGGTTTCCAAAACCTGAAAGGTTTGACAAATTTAAAACAGAGAAATTCCCTAGCGATAGTTATCGGGCTTGTGGGAATGGCGATGATAAGGTTCCCCTGCTGATAGATTCTATTGGAATCCTTGAAATCTAAAATGATGAGATTCCCACCGTCGTGGGAATGAAAATAAATATTTTCTATGAGAAAATTAAAAAACAGCGAACTCGACCGATTGAGTTTGGAAGCGTTTAAAGAAACAGAAAAAACGCCCTTAATTATTGTGTTGGATAATATCCGAAGTTTAAATAATATAGGATCGGTGTTTAGAACCAGTGATGCTTTTTTGGTGGAGAAAATATATCTGTGCGGTATTACCGCTACACCTCCGCATAAAGACATTCATAAAACCGCTTTAGGAAGCACCGATACGGTGGACTGGGAATACGTTGAAAACACCATGGATTTAATTGAGCAATTAAAATCTGACAATGTGATTATAGCATCCATTGAACAAGCTGAAAACGCTACCATGCTCAATGATTTCAAACCTCAACCCAATCAAAAATACGCTTTGGTGTTTGGCAATGAAGTGAAAGGCGTGGCTCAAAATGTGGTCAGTGCAAGCGACGTGATCATCGAAATCCCTCAATTTGGAACAAAGCACTCTCTGAACATCTCAGTAAGTTGCGGGATTGTGGTTTGGGACTTGTTTTGTAAGATGGGTGCACGGGGATAGCACAATCATAACAAACATTACCACTTTCACCTCTTCTCGAATTATCATTCCGACGCAGGAGGAATCTCATTATTTATGATATCGCTGGCTCACTCGCATGTGATTCCTCCGCTGTCGGAATGACAAATAAAATCCTAATTTGACTGTTTCAAACAAAACTAAACATCCTTCCCACTAATCTCCTCCAAAATCCATAAATAGTCTTCCCTGTTTTCTACAAAATCAAGATCAGAAATATCAATGATTTTGACATTGAGCTCCGTTTGGTTCTTTAGGAATTCTAAATAGCCAGAATTAATCTTTTCGAGGTAATCGTTTTCGATATTCTGTTCATAGTCGCGGCCACGCTTCTTGATATTCGCTTGTAAACGCTCGGTATTCTGATACAAATACACATACAAATCGGGTTTTGCAATATCTTTATACATCAAATAGAAAAGCTTTCTATAGAGTCTAAATTCATCTTCAGGCAAGGTTATTTTAGAGAAAATCAACGATTTATAAATATCATAATCACTGACCATAAAATCCTTGAATAAATCTAATTGCGATAAATCATCGCTGATTTGCTGGTAACGATCGGCCAAAAATGACATTTCCAAAGTAAAGGCATAACGCTGTGGCTCTTCGTAGAATTTCGGCAAAAAGGGATTATCGGCAAACCTTTCTAAAATCAATTTGGCATTAAAATCGTTTGAAATTTGATTCGCCAAACTCGTTTTTCCCGCACCTATATTTCCTTCTATGGCAATATAATTATGGCTACCAAACCCAAACTGCTTCATGGGGTTTTTTAACCAAATATTAATGGGCTCAATCTCACTGTCGTCTTGGCACGTTTCCAAAAGCTGCAGCACTGACTTCTCAAACTTAGGATGCATTACTTTAGGCGCAATATCATGCAGCGGCTGCAACACAAACTTGCGCTTATGCATTTGAGGATGTGGCGTGGTAATGAATTCGGAATCCATAACCTCATCGTCATAAAAAATAACATCCAGATCAATGGTTCTGGATTCGTAGCCTGTACTGGAATGGCGCGTACGTCCAAGCTCAGTTTCAATAGTCAAAAGCTGTTGCATCACTTCTTCTGCAGAAAAATGAGTTTCAATAAAAATACAGCCATTGTAAAAATCTTCAGTAGATGCATCCTCATCAAAACCTAAAGCAGGCGTATTATACACTCTTGAAAAACTATTAATTTTACCAATACGTCTAAATATAAGATCAACGGCATCTTGCAGATGTTTTAATCTGTCGCCTTTATTACTGCCAAGTGCGATGTAAACTTTATGAGATTCATTCATATGTGATGCCAAAATAAAGAAAACAAAACCACTTTGTAATCTATTTTGACTGAAAAAAACATTTAAAAAGCCCGATAGCAAGTGGAGGTTTACATAACATTTCTTCAAAGCAGACAGACAACAGCCTTAAAATATGGATTATAGTAAATTGAAATTCTTAACACATAACTCTTCATTTTGCTCAAGAACTAAATGTCATTCTTGACAACATTTTTATATCTTGGTCTTTCCATAATTTAAAATCATTTTAGCCTCAAAAATTGCTAAAGTTTTACTTAACTTTAACAGTTGCCATCTATAAAATTATACTTTGCGTATATATTATACCTACTTAACTCTAAGGCTTTCAACTAGTGGAAGCAAAAACTAAATATTCAATGAAGAAGTTTCTAAAAATCACCGGAATTACCTTATTAATTATCATTATCCTCTTAATTGCATTGCCTTTTGTGTTTCAATCGCAAATAAAAGGTATGGTCAAAAATTTCATCAATCAAAATCTCAACGCCAATGTAGAATTTAGCGATGTGAGCTTGAGTTTGTTCAGAAGCTTTCCGAAGGCCCACGTTGAAGTGAGCGATTTGGTCATTACCAATTTTGAGCCTTTTAAGGACGAAACTTTTGTCACTGCAAAAAACATCAACTTTACGATGTCAGTAAAAGAGCTTTTCAAATCGGCTGACGAAGCTATTGTCATTAATTCCATCAACGTCAACGAAGCCCTATTGACCCTAAAAACCGATGCTTTTGGAAATGTCAACTACGACATTGTAAAGAAATCTGAACCTTCGCAAGATACCAAAGACTCTAGTTTTTCTTTCGACATTCAGGATTACAGCATTAAAAACAGCGCTTTGACCTATATTGATATGACTTCCGACCTGCAGTTTTATCTGACCGAATTAAACCATTCAGGAAAAGGAACCTTTTCGGGCGACGTGGGTGAACTGGACACCAAATCGGAAGCCAACGTGAGCCTCACCATGGATAGCACCAATTATTTAAACAATAACCATGTGAAATTAGACGCCCTTATCGACATGGATTTAAGTGCACAGAAATATACCTTCAAAGAAAACAAAGCCCTTATCAACCAATTGCCAATTGAGTTTAATGGATTTGTGCAACTAATAGACGAAGGTCAACTCATTGATATCTCATTCAAAAACATCGGCTCTACGTTTAAAGATTTCTTAGCGGTAATTCCAGCTACCTACTCAAAAGATTTAGATAAAGTAGACACTACAGGTAACTTTGACATCACTGGGATTGTGAAAGGCAAACTGACCGAAACTACCATTCCAACCTTGGACATCAGCATTAAATCGGACAACGCCTCGTTCAAATATCCAGATTTACCTAAACGTGTTGAAAATATCGTCATTGATACCGAAATCAAAAACGACACCGGAATTGCTGCGGACACGTATGTAGCGATCAATACTTTAAATTTTAAAATTGATAGCGACGTTTTCAAATCGTCAGCGTTAATCAAGAATCTTACCGGCAATATGCAAGTGAGCGCTGATGTGGACGGCACTTTAAATCTGGCTAATCTTACCAAAGCCTATCCTTTAGAACTTGACAATGAAATAAGCGGCATCCTAAAAGCGAAACTGCACACTTCATTTGACATGAATGCGATTGAAACAAACGCTTACGACCGCATTAAAGCTTCAGGAAACGCGAACATCACTAACTTGGTGTTTACGTCGGATGCGATGAACCAGCCGCTTCATATTTCAAAAGCAGATATGACTTTTAATCCATCGACCGTGACCTTAAATAGTTTTGACGCGAAAACCGGAAAAAGTGATATTTCAGCCACAGGAACCATTCATAATTTGATTGGCTTTATGATGAGCAAAAAAGTGAATTTAACGGGAGATTTCAAACTCAACTCCAACACTTTGGCGCTGAGCGATTTCATGAGCGAAGAAACAGAATCGACTACGGCAGCAACTTCCAAAAAAGCTGCAACCACGACAAAAGGATTGAAAATCCCGAAATTTTTAGATGCTACCATTACCGCTAACGCCAACACGGTTATTTATGACAATCTTAATCTGAAAAATGTCAAAGGTGTTTTGACCATTAAAGACCAACAAGCGACTATCAATAATTTGAGCTCCAGTTTATTTGATGGCATCTTATCCATGTCTGGAAATGTCAACACCAAATCTGACACACCATCTTTTAGTATCAATTTAGACGTTAATGGTTTTGACATTTCGAAATCCTTTAAAGGTTTAGAGTTGTTACAAAATTTGGCGCCAATAGCCAAAGTACTTCAAGGTAAATTGAACAGTACCATTAAAATTTCAGGAACCTTGGATAAAGAATTTTCTCCAAATCTAAATACTATTTCAGGATCAGCGCTTGCTGAAGTATTGACGACCGATATTGACGAGAAAGCAAGTCCGCTTTTATCAAAACTGGAAGGCGCCTTGAGTTTTATCGATTTTGGAAAATTAGATTTGCACGACTTAAAGGCCCATTTAGAATTTGCCAACGGTAAAGTTCAGGTTAAACCTTTCCACTTGGCCTATAAAGATATCGGCATCACCGTTTCTGGAGCACATGGCTTCGACAAAACCATGACTTATGATGCTGTTTTTAATGTTCCTGCTAAATATTTAGGAAGCGATGTGAACCGTCTTATCGGAAAGATTAATGACAATGAAGTCAATAAACTTTCCATTCCTATATCTGCAAAAATTTTCGGATCGTTTACAGATCCAAAAGTTTCGACAGACTTGACAAGTGGCATAACCAATTTGACCACCCAGCTCATTGAAATCGAAAAGCAAAAATTGATTGGCAAAGGCACCGATAAAATCAAGGATTTATTAAGTGGCGTTTTAGGAGGAACTAACGACAAGACCCAAACTCCCCAAACAACGACCAAAGATTCCACCCATACACAACAAGCTCCTATAAAGAAAGACAGCATCAAAAACAGTGGAGAAGTTATCAAGAATACAATAAAGGATATTTTCAATAAGAATAAGAAGAAAAAAGATACCGTAAATTAACGCAACGTAAACTTCTCAGATTTATCTGAAATTTGAGAAGTTTTCATCTTTTTAATCAAAAATAACCTCAAATTTACAGAAATTCAGCGAATTGCGTTAAAGTAATGTGAAAGCTTTTGGTTTTGTCGTTTATTAAGTTATAATGTAAGATAACTTTTTAAAAACTGAATAGAATAGATGAGGCAATTAAAAATTACGAAGCAGGTTACAAATAGGGAATCTAAATCTCTTGATAAATATCTACAAGATATTAGTAAGCTGTCATTGATTACGGCTGATGAAGAGGTAGAATTAGCACAACGCATTAGAGAAGGCGATCAGGAAGCTTTAGATAAACTGACAACGGCCAATCTCCGTTTTGTGGTATCGGTAGCAAAACAATATCAAAATCAAGGTTTAACCTTACCCGATTTGATTAACGAAGGGAATGCTGGTTTGGTCAAAGCAGCCAAACGTTTTGATGAAACTAGAGGTTTTAAGTTTATTTCCTATGCCGTTTGGTGGATTCGTCAAGCAATTCTTCAAGCTTTAGCCGAACAATCTCGAATAGTTAGATTACCTTTGAACAAAATTGGTTCGATCAATAAGATCAACAAGGCCTTTTCATTTCTAGAGCAAGCACACCAACGTCCACCAAGTGCTGAAGAAATTGCCCAGGAATTGGATTTGACAGTGAAGGATGTTAAAGAGTCCATGAGAAATTCTGGACGCCATGTATCAATGGACGCCCCTCTAAAAGAAGGAGAAACTTCAAGTTTATATGATGTTGTTTCTTATGGCGATTCTCCAAGACCTGATCAGCTTTTAATGACTGAATCTTTAAGTTTGGAAATTGATAGAGCACTCAATACACTTTCTCAAAGAGAAAGTGATGTGATCCGATTGAATTTTGGATTGAGCAATCAACCACCAATGACCTTGGATGAAATTGGAAAAACCTTTGATTTAACCAGAGAACGTGTACGTCAGATACGAGAAAAAGGTATTCGACGATTGAAGCACACCTCAAAAAGTAAAATTTTAAAAACGTATTTGGGATAGTCTTAAATACACTATATACTATAAAAACTATTTATGTTAAGAATCGAAATTAAAGAAGGCGAAAATATTGAACGCGCAATTAAGCGTTATAAACGTAAACACAGAAATGTGAAAGTAATGCAGACTTTAAGAGAAAATCAATATTTCACAAAACCTTCAGTTAAGAACAGGCGCCAAATGCAAAAAGCATCTTATATTCAAGGTCTAAGAGATAAAGAAAACGCATAGTTCTCTTACTATTTAATATAAAAAAATCACGTCATTCCGACGTGATTTTTTTATTTTTCGAGATGTCGTTCTTCCCTACCGATCGGATGATCTTCGTAAAAATCCTTAAAGGTTTTGTTTGTGGTATATTTATCTCTCAATACCTTATACACCATAAACACCACCGAAGCCTCTCCTATACAGGTCACATAAAACACCCAATTTAAGGGTGCATTCATACTGACCATAATGACCAAGGTCACTAATAGAAACGTGGCGAGCGCAACATATAACAGGACTGGTATTTTCATGGTTTCTTGTATTTATAATAGCTATAACGCAATGGCATTCAAAGTGAAACTCAAGCTTCACAAAGAAATTATTTGCCAATCACAAAATTTCGAAAAGTAACAATCTGGTTGGTGCAACTTTGATAAATTTCGAGCAGCTCTGTGCAACAACACCTTACATTAAATTACGAAAAAATGAAGATTTAAGAGAATTTAGAATTGTAAATTAATGTTAATTGGGATTAAGTGAAAAATTGTTGGAAGAAATCTTCAACATTGGCAAGTTATTTCCTCGGAAGATTATGAAAAAAGACAACATAAAAGCTCTTTGCGAACCTTCAAAAAAACTTTGCGAAACTTTGCGTCATAGCCTCCCGTTCGCACCTCAGAAAATTTATTGTCCCAATTAAATATTAACAGTTTTATTTATTGCACAGAAAGTGCTACAACAAATCCTTCGTTAGATCTGATATTGAAAACCGTTTCATCTTCAAAAATGAGATATTGCCCTTTGATCCCTTTTAAAACCCCCTGATAATTGGGTGTTTTCTCCAAATTAAGACTTTTTGGTTTTTCAGGATATTGCAAAACAGGAAACTCAATATTAGTTTCTGTGTTGCTCGCAATAAAATAATCTCGTGCCGCTTCTGGAATGTATTGTTTTAACCGATCGCGCCATTCTACTAAATTCTCGTCAACAATCTCATTTTTCAACATCGTGCGCCAATTGGTTTTATCGGCCACAAAATCCTTTAAGGCGACTTCAGTAACACCCGCCAAATAACGGTTAGGCACTTCAACGATTTCAATCGCTTCATGTGCACCCTGATCAATCCATCGTGTGGGCACTTGCGTTTTTCGAGTCACGCCTACCTTGACATTACTGGAATTTGCCAAATACACAATATGCGGCTGCAACTGCACCTTTTTTTCATATTCTAAATCGCGATCTTCTTGATCTAAATGTGCTGTACTTAACTCTGGTCGCATGATCCAATCGGCCGCTTGTGGGATGTCAAAAAAACAGCTTTTACAAAAGCCTTGTCTGTAAATAGCTTTGTATAATGAACAGTTGAGACATTGGTAGCCAACAAATTGAATCGTGATCGTTTTATTCAATAGTTGATTCATATTAATGAAATCATTTTCAAAAACAAGATAATATTGAATAGGTTGTGAAAACTCAGTTGCCATTTTGGTTAAGACCCCTTGATACGTCATTTATTTAAAAATTTATTTAGAAGATTGTATTTAAAAAAAGTGTTATTTTTAGTCTTTAAAGATACTACAAATATGTCAATCCCATTAGTTAATTCAATTGCTTCATGGTTCTTGAAAAAGCGATTCCATCAAATTGATTTGTTTTTAAAGTACCCTAATGAAGTACAGAATGAATTGCTCCAGGACTTATTGACCACGGCAAAAGACACTGAAATAGGCAAAATGTATGATTTTGCGAGCATTACTAACTACCAAACCTTTGCCGAGCGGATTCCTATCTCAACTTATGAAGAAAATCAGATCAATATTGAAAGATCCCGAAAGGGCGAAAACAATATTTTCTGGCCATCACCGATCAAGTGGTTTGCAAAATCAAGCGGCACGACAAATGCGAAAAGCAAATTCATTCCCGTGAGCTCTGAATCTCTAGAAGACTGTCATTATGCCGCAAGCAAGGATTTATTGTGCATGTACCTCAACAATAATGAAAATTCACAATTGTTTACAGGAAAAAGCCTCAGGCTTGGTGGAAGCAAAGAACTCTACAAAGAAAATGGCACTGTCTTTGGCGACTTATCCGCCATCCTCATTGATAATATGCCCTTCTGGGCCGAATTTAGCAGCACCCCAAGCAGTAAAGTCTCTTTGATGAGCGATTGGGAACATAAAATGCAAGCCATCGTTAATGAGACCATAAATGAGAACGTTACAAGTCTGGCAGGAGTACCTTCGTGGATGTTGGTACTTTTGAACAATGTCTTGGAAACTACCAACAAGAAAGATATTTTTGATATTTGGCCAAATCTGGAAGTTTATTTCCACGGCGGCGTCAGCTTTTTACCTTATGTAGATCAGTACAAAGCCATTTTGCCCAGAAAGGATTTTAGGTATTATGAAATTTATAATGCGTCTGAAGGCTTTTTCGCCATTCAGGATCAGAACAGCTCAAGTGAGCTTTTGCTCATGTTAGATTATGGCATTTTTTATGAATTCATTCCGATGGATGCTTATGGCACGCCTGAGCAGCGCATCATTCCGTTAGCAGAAGTTGAAAAACACAAAAACTACGCGGTGGTCATCACGACCAATGCGGGACTTTGGCGCTATAAGATTGGAGACACCATTCGCTTTACCTCCTTACAGCCGTATCGCATTAAGGTCAGCGGACGAACCAAACATCATATTAATGTATTTGGAGAAGAACTGATCATTGAAAATGCGGAAGACGCCCTAAAGAAAGTATGTAAAAAAACAAACTCTCAAATTGTTGATTATACCGCGGCACCCATTTTTATGAGTGGCAAAGAAAAAGGTGCTCATGAATGGCTGATAGAATTCAAAACACCTCCAGAAGACATCAATTATTTTAATGAACTGCTCGATAACGCTCTAAAATCCCTAAACTCTGATTATGAGGCGAAACGGTACAATAACATCACGCTCAACAGTCCGAAAATTCAGTTGGCAAGACCGCAATTATTTTATGATTGGTTAAAGCAGCAAGACAAATTGGGCGGACAACACAAGGTGCCACGGCTCTCCAACACGCGGCAATATATGGACGCCCTACTGAAGTTAAATGTGTAAGGCCGTTTAGCGCAGAAAATGACAAATTTTATTTTTATAACGAAAATAAAGTAGGCTTTATCTAAAAACAAGGCGTGTCGTTTTTATCTCTCAAATAAGCTATTATATTTACAGTAAAGCAATCAATATAGCACCTTAAAATGTGCACTATTGAATAAAGAAGCAAAACAATAGTCCTCTGTTGTAAATATATTTAAAGCATTGTTTTTGCAATATTAGTTTTTAAATCCAAAAAAAAGAAACCACCCTGAAATAGAGTGGTTTTTGCTTTTATATAGGTTCAAAACTTTTAAGACACCGCTTTTAAGCGTTTCAATGTGGTTTTATCCAATTTATCTTCAGCATATTCCTTGGTAACGTGAAGTTTCTTTTCATTGCCACTTGGCAATTCAAACATCGCATCCGTTAAGATTTCTTCACAAAGTGATCGCAAACCTCTAGCGCCCAATTTATACTCAATCGCTCTACCCACAATAAAATCTAAAGCACCATCTGTAATGGTAAACTTAATGTCATCCATTTCAAAGAGTTTTTTATACTGTTTGATGATGGCGTTTTTTGGTTCCGTTAAAATCGCTCTTAATGTTTCAGCATCTAAAGGATCCATATAACTCAACACTGGCAAACGACCAATGATTTCAGGAATCAATCCGAAATCCTTTAAGTCTTTTGGGATGATATATTGGAGTAAATTATCTTTATCGATGACGTCACCTTGAGTTGCCGCTTTGTAGCCAATAGCCGCCATATTCAGACGTTTTGAGATAATGCGATCAATCCCATCAAAGGCACCACCAGCGATAAACAAAATATGTTCGGTATTAACTTCGATGAATTTTTGATCAGGATGCTTACGACCTCCTTTTGGCGGGACATTAACAACTGTACCTTCCAATAATTTCAATAAGCCCTGCTGAACACCTTCTCCCGAAACATCCCGGGTAATGGATGGATTATCACTCTTACGAGCAATCTTATCGATTTCATCAATGAAAACAATACCCTTTTCGGCTTTTTCAAGATTATAATCAGCAGCCTGTAACAAACGTGTCAATATACTTTCCACATCCTCGCCTACATAACCAGCTTCGGTCAATACCGTTGCATCCACAATGGCCAAAGGCACATTGAGCATTTTTGCAATGGTTTTTGCCATTAAGGTTTTTCCAGTTCCGGTTTGACCCACCATGACGATATTGCTCTTTTGGATTTCAATATCATCTTTGCTTGCCGGTTGCAACAAACGCTTATAATGGTTATAAACCGCAACAGACATCACTCTTTTTGTATAATCCTGACCTATGATATATTCATCAAGAAACTTCTTGATTTCCATAGGCTTCTTAAGCATCAATTCCGAGGACAACTCGGCGTTGTCACTTTGCTTTGATTCTTCTAAAACAATCCCATGGGCCTGCTCAATACATCTGTCACATATATGTGCATCTAACCCTGCGATCAGTAAATTGGTTTCCGGCTTTTTCCTACCACAAAACGAACATTCTAATACTTCCTTTGCCATAACTCTTTTAATTCTAAATTTTAAATCTCAAATCCGATTGCTATAAATCCTTTGAAATTATATTTTTTTAGTACCCGTTAAAACTTCATCGATCATACCGTATTCCTTGGCCATTTCAGCTTTCATCCAGTAATCTCTATCACTATCTTCATACACCTTTTCATAATCCTGACCGGTGTGCTTACTGATAATGTTGTAAAGTTCTTTTTTTAGGGTGACTATTTCTCTAGCGGTAATTTCTATATCACTCGCTTGACCTTGCGCACCACCTAGCGGTTGGTGAATCATGACACGAGAGTGCGTTAATCCACTGCGCTTTCCTTTAGCTCCCGCACATAATAAAACAGCACCCATTGAGGCTGCCATCCCTGTACAAATTGTTGCTACATCAGGTTTGATCAACTGCATAGTATCATAAATACCAAGACCAGCATATACACTACCTCCTGGAGAGTTGATATATATTTGAATGTCTTTTGAGGCATCCGTACTTTCCAAGAACAACAATTGCGCCTGGATTATATTAGCCACTTGGTCATTGATGCCAGTGCCCATAAAAATAATACGATCCATCATCAGTCTAGAAAAAACGTCCATTGAAACTGCATTCATTTGACGTTCTTCGATAATATTGGGCGTCAAACCAACAGGATACATACTGTTCATGATTTGATTATAATAAGTACTACTAATGCCTTGATCTTTTATTGCGAATTTTTCAAATTCTTTTCCGTAATTCATAAGTATTTTTTAGTTCTTAAATTCATTAAAACCCCAAAATCCTTGGGATATCTTGATGACTATTAAGTAGTCAAAAAAAAGCGTAAAACCTAACAGTTTTACGCTCTAAATATAACGATTTAAATTATAATTATTAGCTGTAAAACTCTTTTACGAAATCATCATAAGTAATTTCTTTAACTTTATGATTCGTTTCTTTTTTGTAAAGCTCCAATAAATTTTGGCTCATCAATTGCTCTGACAAACGTTTCACTTCGTCTCTATTAGACAAAATACGTGCCGCAATATCTTCCAATTCTTTATCTTGTGGATCCATTTGACCAAATTGCGCCATTTGTACTTTGATCATGTCCTTAGCAAAAGTCTTTAAATCGTCAAACGTAACCTGTAGATTGTATTTTTCAATCAATTTACCTTCGATTAACTGGTAGCGCATGCTTTTTTCAGAATTTTCGTATTCTTCTTTAGCCTGATCTACGGTCAACTCATCTTCTCCGGCAGTTTGCATCCATTTTTGCAGGAACGCTGCTGGAAGGTCAAATTTTGTATGCTCAACCAAATACTCAGTAACATCATTCAAGAACTTCTGATCGCCTTGTTGTCCAAACTGCTTTTCTGAATCTTCCTTGATTTTTGTTTTCAAATCCGTTACTGAAGTCACGACGTCTTTACCAAACAATTTATCAAACAACTCTTGATCCAAGTCGGCCAATTCTCTTTTGTTGACTTCTTCAATAGTCAAAGAAACCTCAACATCCAATCCATGGGCATCATCATGAGCCACTTTTAAAAACTTCATTAAGTCATGGTCGTCATTGAACAAGCCTTTAGTTTTCAAAGTCACCACATCGCCAACCTTAGCTCCGATTAAAGATTTTTCAGCAGTTTTGCTTTTGATCTTATCTAAAGTAAAAGTCGCTTTATTATTGATTTCTTTTTCCTCGTTTGCAAAAACACCAGTAATTTCAGAATCTTTTGAAACCGCATCTTCAGAAACCAATTTACCATATTGCTTTTGGATGTGCTCGACCTGACCGTCGATCATTTTGTCATCAGCAACAATGGTGTATTGAGTGATTGGAGTTTTTCCTTTAAGTTCTACCTCAAATTTTGGCGCCAAGCCCAATTCAAATTCAAATGAAAAAGAATCCGCATCCCAATCTAAATCATCTTGAGATTTTGGTAATGGACTGCCCAAAACATCCAATTTCTCTTCAGTCATATACTTCTTAAGAGCGTCCTGTAAAAGTTTATTGACTTCATCAACCAATACCGCTTTTCCATATTGCTTCTTAACCATTCCCATTGGTACATGTCCTTTTCTGAATCCAGGAATGTTAGCTGATTTACGGTAATCCGTAAGAATTTTTTCTACTTTATCGCTATAGTCTTCCTTAACGATATCTACTTTTACAACAGCATTTAATGCGTCAATGTCTTCTCTTGTAATATTCATATTGTAATTAATATAGCCTAATGGCGTTTTATCTTTTTATCTATCAAAACCCTGCTAACAGGCAGAATTCGTTCCACTTATGCTTTCCATTTCTTTCTAAAATGAACCAAAAAACGCATGATTCACTCATCAAAAATGGGGATGCAAAAGTACATATTTTTTAAATCCAATCAAAGTTTTTAAACAGTTGATTTATAGACTGCTCTTAGTCCTTGTCCATGAGAGAATATAGGATGGATTGCAAAAACGATAAGAGCAAGCTAAACAGCAATGCCGTCCAGAATCCACTAACGGCAAAACCGCTCATAAAGTTGGCTGCCAAAAGAATGATGACCGCATTGATTACTAAAAGAAATAAACCTAAAGTAATAATGGTAATAGGCAAGGTTAAAATAACCAAGATCGGTTTGACGAAAGCATCTAGCACCGCCAATAGAATGGCCAGAATAATGGCCGATGTAAATCCGTCAGCAAGTTGTACTCCAGGAAGGAACTTTGCTATAATGACCACGGCAAGCGCGCTTAAAAGTAATTTGAGAATTAAATTCATGTCGGTTTTAATATTGGTTTAGATTAAAAATATCAAATGCACTATTATTTGCCTAAAAAATTGCTAACCTCTGTATAAAAGTCGGCTGGATTTTCAGCATGCAACCAATGCCCCGCATTGGAGATTGTAACGATTTTTGATTTCGGAAAATGGGCATGGATCAAACTTTCGTCTTGAAGCGAAATATATTCTGACCGATCGCCGCGTAAAAATAACGTGTCGTTTTCAAATTTGACGTGCATTGGCAAAGGCTCGCCAACCTCACTGGACAGTTCTTTCAAAACCTCAAGATTCATGCGTAAGGCAAGCACACCTTTTTCTTTCCAATATAAGTTTTTAAGTAAGAACTGTCGGATTCCAAGAGTTGATACATATTTACTTAACACCTCATCGGCCTCGCCTCTACTTTTAAGCGTTTGAAAATCTAATGCTGACAACCCATTTAGAATGTCGTCGTGATGCGCCGGATAATAGCGTGGCGAAATATCTGCAACGATCAATTTTGAAACGAGTTCAGGATATTCCACTGCAAACAACATCGCCGTTTTTCCGCCCATGGAATGTCCCAAAAGCACAAAATCTTTTAATTGATGTTCATCACAATACTGTTTTAAATCGGCAACCATGACTTCATAGTTAAATTCGTCACTATGAAAACTTCGTCCATGATTACGCTGGTCAATAAGATGCACTTCGTAACCTTCCTCACTGAATTTTGTGCCGATGGTTTTCCAATTGTCACTCATCCCCAAAAATCCATGGAGAAAAATAAAGGGTTGGCCTTCGCCTAAAATATTTGAAAAAAGATGCATGATGAAAAGATTAACGATTGACGATTAACGATTGTTGATTTATGATCGATGACAGATGACGGCTGACGGATGAGGGATGAAGGATGATAGCAAAAAACAAAACATCTGCTCTCCTCTAAATGCCAACTGAAGACTGCCAACTGAAGACTGAAGACTGCGGACTACTTCAACTGCCTCAAATACATATTGATAACATTTTCAATCCCCAGGTACAGACTTTCTGAAATTAAAGCATGTCCAATGGAAACTTCCAATAAATCGGGAATATTCTGTTTGAAAAATTTAATATTATCTAAAGATAAGTCGTGCCCTGCATTAATGCCTAAGCCCAACGCACTGGCCAAAACCGCACAATCAACGTAAGGCTTGATGCCCATTTCGTTGCCTAAGTCATAATCCTTGGCGAAGGCCTCGGTATAAAGTTCGATTCTATCCGTTCCGGTAGCTTTTGCACCTTCAATCTGTTTTAAAACTGGATCCACAAAAATTGAGGTGCGGATTCCATTTTGTTTAAATTCCTTGATGATGTCCACCAAAAAATCTTTATGCTTAATGGTGTCCCAACCTGCATTTGAAGTGATCGCATCTTCCGCATCGGGCACCAACGTGACCTGTGTCGGTTTTATGTCAAGCACCATATCCACAAATTGACGGATAGGATTGCCTTCAATATTAAATTCCGTATAAACTTCTGATTTCAAATCATACACGTCCTGATAACGAATATGTCGTTCATCGGGTCTTGGATGGATCGTCACACCTTGGGCTCCAAACTTCTGCACATCTCTTGCAAATTGCACCACATTTGGAACATCGCCACCTCTTGAATTTCTAAGGGTAGCAATCTTGTTGATATTAACGCTCAACTTTGTCATAGCTTTTGTTTTATTGAGCAAAAATACGAAGTAGATGATGCTTATTGTAGTTATTTTTAATTATTTTGCAGGAACAAACCTGAGAACATGCCGCTAAGAGAGTACATTATCAACGACATCAAGCCACTGAACATTAATGACAAGGTCAGCGATCTTAAAATGATGTTCAATGAATTGACCTATTCCCACATCCCCATTGAGAAGGACAAAGTGTATTTAGGATGCATTTCTGAAACGGACGTGCATTGCTTTGAGGGGGACAAAACTATTTTAGATTGCGCCCATTCCTTAGAAGGCTTTTTTGTGAGAGCAGAAACCAATTGGCTGGATGTTTTAGAAACTTTCGCCCAGCACTCTTGCAATATCATGCCGGTTTTAGATGAAGAGAACAACTATTTAGGCTACTATGAACTCAATGACATCATTGGGATTTTTAATGACACGCCATTCTTCTCAGAACCTGGAGGCACTTTGATTGTTGAAAAAGCTATTGAAGCTTATTCCTTCAGTGAAATCAGTCAAATCGTCGAGTCCAATAGTGCCAAAATATTAGGCGCTTTTATTTCTAAAATGGAAAATGACATGGTGCAAATCACGCTCAAAATTGGCAGTACTGGACTTAATAATGTGATACAGACTTTTAGACGCTATAGCTACAACATCATTTCTGGTCATGAAGAAGATACTTATGTTGAGAATTTAAAAGAACGCTCAGAATACTTGAAAAAATACCTTAATATGTAACGCTATGAAAATTGCAGTTTATAGCCAATATTACAAGGGCAACGAAACTTGTGTCAGCACCCTTCTAAATTATTTAGCCCATAAAAAATCGGAGGTATTTATTGAGGACAGCTTCTATCAGCTTATTGCCGATCAATTGGAGGGGCCAACATTTGAAACCTTTCAAACCTTGGACGATTCGTATGATCTGCTCATAAGCATTGGTGGCGATGGTACAATTTTAAGAGCAATTACTTATGTCAGCAGTCTTTCCATACCAATTATTGGTATTAACACAGGGCGTCTAGGTTTTTTGGCTACGATCCAAAACACTCAAATTGAAAGCGCCATTGACCATATTTTTGCAGGCAACTATAAAATTTCAGAACGCAGCCTATTGTGTGTTGAGACCCACCCAGAAAACAAGGATCTTACACAACTTAATTTCGCACTTAATGAAGTGGCCGTGAGCAGAAAAAACACAACCTCCATGATTACGGTAAAAACACATCTGGACGGCGAGTATTTAACTTCTTATTGGGCAGATGGCTTAATTGTCTCCACCCCTACAGGCTCTACAGGTTATTCTTTAAGTTGCGGCGGCCCCGTCATGTCGCCAAGTGCTAAAAGTTTTGTCATCACACCAATCGCACCTCACAACCTGAGTGCGAGACCCTTGGTTATCCCCGATCATACCGAAATCCAATTAAAAGTAGATGGCCGGGAAGACTTTTATCTCATTTCATTAGACTCAAGAATTGCAACGCTGCACAACAGCACTATCGTAACTGTTAAAAAAGCAGACTTTAAGATAAAGATGATTGAACTTCATAGCGAAAGCTTCATTGATACTTTGCGTAAAAAACTTCTTTGGGGAGAAGATAAACGCAACTAAACAATAAAATCTTTTAAATACTGTTTATCTGTAATACAATTTGTTTCAAATTGTTAAAGGCTAATCTTATTTATTATATTTGCAAACTTTAAAATTTTATGAGGTCTATCATTTTAATAATCTTTAGTGTTTGTTTCGTATCAAACATCCAAGCGCAAATTTACGAAGTCGGTTTTTTCCTTGGCAACAGTAATTTTATTGGGGATGTTGGTAAAACAAATTATATAGCACCTAACAATCCAGCAGGCGGACTCATGCTGAAATGGAATAGAAGTCCGAGACATTCGTATAGAGCCTCCATACTTTTTACAGAACTGGAAGGCAAGGATAACTCTTCAGATGACCCACGAAGACTGGAACGTAATTATGGGTTTAAAAACTCACTTTTAGAATTTTCTGCAGGAATGGAGTTTACCTTTTTGGATTTTAACCTCCATAGTTCAGATCCTCAAATGACACCCTATTTATATACTGGTATTTCGGCTGCGAGACATAAAAATCTCTATTTTGATCCCACACAACCCATACCACCTAATAATGATCCCATTATGCCCCTATCCGAGAATAGTCAAAGTTGGGCTCTCGGTATTCCAATGGTAGTAGGCTTTAAAACAACCGCAGGTCCGGGCCTGGTATTAGCGGCTGAAATTGGCGTTAGATATACCTTCTCCGATAAACTTGACGGTAGTGTTCCTGATTCCAAAAATCTACAGTCTTATAGCTTCGGAAATTTAAACAGCAATGATTGGTATGTTTTTTCTGGAATAACTGTAACTTACACCTTTGGACAAAAACCTTGCTATTGCAATTATTAAGTGGATTTAAAAAAACAAATACATACCGGCAAACTCCCTAACCATTTAGCCATCATCATGGATGGCAACGGCCGTTGGGCAAAAAAACAAGGCCTACTTAGGGTGATTGGTCATGAAAGAGGCACGAAATCCGTACGGGAAGTGGTGGAAGCGAGTGCCGCAATAGGCATCAAGCACCTCACCCTTTATGCGTTTTCTACTGAAAACTGGAACCGTCCAAAAACTGAAGTTCAAACTTTGATGAAGCTTTTGGTTAAATCCCTGAAAAAGGAAATCAAAACCCTTCAAGATAATAACATCAAACTTAACGCTATAGGTTGCCTTAAAGATTTACCTGAAAAAGCTAAAGAAGAGCTTGAAGAAGTCATCGAAAAAACAAAGGACAATAACCGAATGGTTTTAACTTTAGCCTTGAGTTATGGGTCGCGAGAAGAACTCATAAATATGGTTAAGGAAATATCTGATAAAGTTAAAAATAATATAATTTCAATCGATTCTATTGACGAATCCATTATTAATAAGCATCTTTACACGCAAAATTTGCCAGATGTAGACTTGCTCATCCGGACCAGTGGCGAACAAAGAATCAGTAATTTCTTGTTATGGCAAATTGCTTATGCTGAATTATATTTCACCAGTATTTTATGGCCCGATTTTAAAAAGCATGATTTATATACCGCTTTGATAGACTATCAAAATAGAGAACGACGATTTGGAAAAACAAGTGAACAACTTAGCTAATAACACGCTTTTGAAAACAATTACTAATACTCTTTTCAGTGCCTTTTTTCTTTTATTATCCCTTGCTTCAACGGCGCAGGAAAATCCATATAATTCAGGTCAAAATTACACTATAGCAGAAATCGTCGTCACAGGCGATACAAATTTCAGCGAAGCTACAATTATCACGTACTCAGGCTTAAGAAAAGGGGAGGTTATCGCCATCCCTGGAGAGCGTATTAGTGAAGCACTTAAAAAACTTTGGGGATCCAATCTTTTTAGCAACATCGATATTTTCCTTACCAAGACAGAAGGCGACATGGCTTATTTAGAAATCAGCCTTCAAGATTTGCCTGAACTTAATGAGCTGGCCATTAAAGGGGTCAAAAAAGGTAAAAAAGAGGCTATTATTAAGGATAATAAGTTAACCAAAGGTGTAAAAGTCACTGAAAACCTCATAACGACGACCAAAAATTACCTTACCAATAAATATAGAAAAGAAGGTTTTTACAATACCAAAGTTACGGTAACTACCGTTCCTGTGGTGGATTCTATTGAAAAAACTAGGGTTAACATGGTCGTGAACATAGAGAAAAACGACAAAGTAAAAATTAGTCATATAACATTTTCTGGGAATGAAAAACTAAGCGACAAGAAGCTTAGAAAGGCCATGAAAAAAACCAAGCAAAAAAACCCAGTACGCTTCTTAAAACGTTCCAAATACGTAAAAGCGGACTACAAGGAAGACTTGGTTAGTGTTATTAATAAATACAAAGAAAACGGCTATAGAGATGCCCGTATCATTTCTGACTCTATCTATAGTGTCTCTGATGGCATGATTGCCATTGACATTAAAGTTGAAGAAGGTGAAAAATACACCTTTGGTAAAATTGCATTTGTTGGAAATACAAAATTTTCTGATCAATATTTGGCATCAATCTTAGGTATTAAAGAAGGAGACACTTATAATGGTGTCGAATTAAAAAAGAGAATTGCAGACGATTCAAGGCCAGATGCACAGGACATATCGACGCTTTACCAAGATAGCGGCTATTTATTCTCAACCATCAATCCCGTTGAAGTCAGTGCCGAGGGTAATGTTATTGATATGGAAATCCGCATTTCAGAAGGAAAACAAGCCTACTTCAATAACGTATCTGTCGTTGGAAATGATAAAACCAATGACCGCGTTATCTATAGAGAATTACGAACACGACCAGGTCAGCTTTATAGCAAAACGGCGGTAGTAAGAACAGTGAGAGAACTTGGACAATTAGGTTTCTTTGATGCTCAACAATTGAGTCCAAATTTCAAAAATGCTGATCCTAATGAAGGGACTTTGGATATGGAATACTCCGTCGTTGAAAAAGGTTCTAGCCAAATTGAATTACAAGGTGGTTACGGTGGTGGCGGTTTTATTGGAACCCTTGGTCTATCTTTCAACAACTTTGCAATTAAAGATATTTTTAAAGGAGAAGCTTACAAACCTGTACCAACAGGTGATGGTCAAAGTTTAGCTTTACGTTTACAGGCAAGTCGTTTTTATCAAACCTATAGTTTTTCATTTACAGAACCATGGATGGGTGGAAAACGTCCAATCCAGTTCTCAACCTCATTATCACATACCAGACAATTCTTATACAATCCAATGACCAGAGATGCGGACAAAAGTAAGCGTTTCAACATTTCTGGGATTACTGTTGGACTTGCAAAACGTTTAACACAGCCTGATGATTACTTTATGCTATCCCAAGCGGTAAGTTTCCAGCATTATGATTTACAGAATTATAATACGGGTCTCTTTACTTTTGGTAATGGCTATTCTAACAACTTGGCGTACACCATTGGATTGAGCAGAAACAACACCTATACCGATCCTGTTTTCCCAACAGGAGGCTCTAGCTTTGCTGTCACCGCAAAATTCACTCCTCCGTATTCATTGCTGAACAATGTTGACTATACAGCTTTAAAAGAGGAAAGAGCAGCATTGAGACCCAATGATCAAAATGATGATTATGCACGTATGGGAGAAATCGATCAGGAGCGTTACAAATGGTTGGAGTTTTATAAAGTTAAATTCAAAGGCGATTGGTACACCAACGTGGTTGCAAACAAATTAATCCTTAAATCGGCTTTTGAGTTTGGTTTCCTTGGCGCTTACAATCAAGATAGAGGCGTGATTCCTTTTGAGCGTTTCTTTGTTGGAGGAGATGGTTTAGGCAACTATTCATTAGACGGTAGAGAATCGATAGCCTTGAGAGGTTATCCAAACCAATCCTTGTCTTCGCAAGATGGTGGAACGATTTACAATAAATTTTCAGTAGAACTTCGTTACCCAATTACCTTAGGCGCACAAGCAAAAATATTCGCTTTAGGATTTATAGAAGGTGGTAATTCATTTGATAGTTTCAAGAACTACAACCCATTTGATCTCAAACGTTCAGCGGGTGTCGGATTACGTATTTTCATGCCAGCATTTGGATTGTTAGGTATTGACTTCGGTAATGGTTTTGATGCCTTACCTGGACAAACCAAGAAAAATGGTTGGGAAACACACTTTATTATTGGACAGCAATTTTAAGTTTGGCACGGTATTTTCTTATCATCCTTTGACGATTTAATACGAGTGTTAAAATTTTTTAGAATATATTTCGTTAATTTGAAATATATTGCGCTGATCGGACAGAATCGTTAAGTTTATCTGTCATTTTTAGAATTTATAGCGTGACTCATAAATGATAAAATACAAACAGATGAAACATAAAGTTCTTTATTTATTGACAGTCATAAGTCTTTGGAGCTTTACTTCAATCGCACAGCAACAGCGTGGCGTTAGAATAGGTTACATTGACACCGAATATATTTTGCAAAATGTTCCGGAATACCAAGAAGCCTCAGCGCAATTAGAAACTAAAGTCGTGCAATGGAAGACGGAAGTGGATCAGCGATTAGCCGCATTGGATCAAAAAAAAGCACAACTCAACAATGAACGTGTACTTTTGACCAAGGAACTTTACGATGAACGTTACGAGGACCTCAGCTTTGAAGAAAAGGAAATTTTGGACTATCAACAAAATCGTTTCGGGCCAAATGGCGATTTGATGATTCAAAAACAACAGTTGATTCAGCCTATTCAGGATCAGATTTTTGCAGCGGTTCAAGAAATTGCAGACAGCAAACAATATGATTTTATCTTTGACAAATCGGCTGATGTGGTCATGTTATTTGCAGCAGAACGATTTGATGTTAGTGAATTGGTTTTAAGAAGTATCACCAGATCCTCAAAACGAACACAAGCGCAAACCAAATCAGAACGCAGAGCGGCTTCACAAGAAGATGTTGTTCCAGTAATCAACAAAGAATTGGATGCCCGCGAACAAGCTGCAGAAGAAAAAAAGAATGAACGCCTATCAGCTGCTGATGAAAGAAGAGCAGAACAACAAGCGACCAGAGATTCTTTAAAATCTGCCGTCGATGCCCGACGACAAAAAATATTGGACGATCGCGCAAAAGCAAAGGCGGAAAGAGATAACAACAATCCTCAGGATAGTACATCAATTAAGATTGAGGAAAAAGGCAAAACTGCTGTAGATAGTTCTAAAAAGACCCCAGCGCAAATTGCTGAAGAAAAGAAACAACAACAAATTACCGATCGTGAAGAGCGACAAAAAGCACTTAACGAACGCAGAAAGAAAATATTAGAAGATCGCAAAAAAGCAAAGGATGAACGGGAAACTGAAAAAACAAAAAAGGATACCATTCCAGAAAATAATAACTAGAAACAATTAATAATTATAACACGTAATACTATTTTAAAAATGAAACAATTTAAGACCCTTTTATTTGCAGGATTACTTTTTATTGGAGCGACGAGCTTCTCTAATGCACAAAGTAAAATTGCTCATATCAACACGCAAGAGCTTATCAAAGCGATGCCAGCAATGAAAAGTGCTCAATCAGAGTTAGAAAAATTGCAAAAAACCTATGAGACGGAAATTCAAACTATGGCTACTGAACTTCAAAATAAAATGAAGCAATACCAAGCTGAAGTTGAGAGTAAGACTGATGAAGAAAATGCAAAAAGATCTCAAGAAGTTCAAGGTATGCAACAAAGTATTCGTGAGTACCAACAAACTGCTCAACAAGATCTTCAAAAGAAAGAATTTGACTTGTTAAAGCCAATTACAGACAAAGCTGAAGCAGCGATCAAAAAAGTTGCAAAAGCTCAAGGTTTTCAATATGTATTGGATTCTTCTCCAGGTTCAGGTGTAATTTTAGCTGAAGGAACAGACCTTATGGCTCCAGTTAAGAAAGATTTAGGATTCTAGAATTATTTTAGAATAACAGTAAAATTTTATATAGAAAGCCACTTTTAACGAGTGGCTTTTCTATTTTTGTGACAGTTTATTTGAGTACTTATTAAGAAAGGTTAAGTTTTACTAAACTCTTTTAGAACCGATCACAAAACAAGTCTTTTATCTTATGTCTAAAAATGAAATGGTCTTAAATCCATATTAATGAGCATTCAACCGATTGGCATCTTTGATTCTGGCATTGGCGGCACTTCTATTTTTAAGGAGATAAAAGCCTTGCTTCCACATGAACATACCGTCTACCTGGCGGATAGTTTTAATGCGCCCTACGGCAATAAGTCAAAGGAAGAAATCATTGCTTTAAGCATCAAAAACACCGAATTGCTCATAGCAAAAGATTGTAAGCTTATTGTCGTTGCTTGTAATACCGCAACAACCAACGCCATCAAAACTTTAAGAGATACTTATGACCTTCCGTTTATAGGAATCGAACCTGCCATTAAACCAGCCGCATTAAGCACGCAAACCAAGTCCATTGGCATTTTGGCTACCAAAGGCACACTCACAAGTGAATTATTTCATAAAACCACGGATTTATATAGCCATGGAATCCAAGTTATCGAACAGGTTGGCGAAGGTATAGTGACACTCATTGAAGATGGTAGAACGAATAGCGAAGAGATGAAAATCTTATTGCAAACCTACCTCAAACCGATGCTTGATGCGAATATTGATTACTTGGTTTTAGGCTGCACACACTACCCTTATCTTATCCCACTCCTATTGGATATGCTCCCAAACCATGTCAAAATCATTGATTCTGGCGAAGCAGTCGCCCGACAAACCAAATCAGTTTTAGAACTGCATCAATTATTGAATAAACAAACCTCAACTGCGATCAATCAATTTTACACGAATGGGAATGTCGATGTTTTGAAAGACATTTTAGATGAAAACTATAACGTTGATTATTTGAGATTTTAATCATTTCCTCATAATCTCGTGGCTCTCGGAAAAAAGATTGATGTTAACGGTTGCTGAGCCTGTCCAAGCACTTTATTCTTCTTTAAACCAGCCTGAATACATCACATAATTTTCCGCAATGCGATGGATTTCCCCTGAAATCAATTCCTGGCTGATATCCTTTACTTTTTTCGCTGGGATACCGGCGTAAATGCTTCCAGATTGAACTCTTGTGTTTTTGGTGACCACAGCACCTGCGGCAATAATACTATTACTTTCCACCACACAATCGTCCATCACGATACTGCCCATCCCAATCAACACATTGTCGTGAATAGTACAGCCATGCACAATCGCATTATGCCCAATAGAAACGTTATTCCCAATAGTTGTCGGCGAGGTTAAATAGGTGGCGTGAATGACAGCACCATCCTGGATATTAACCTTGTTCCCCATTTTGATATAATTCACATCGCCTCTAATCACGGCGTTAAACCAAATGCTGCATTGTGTGCCGATGGTAACTTCCCCAACGATGGTAGCATTTTCTGCGATATAGCAGTCGTCTGCTATTTGTGGATATTTTCCCTTTACTGATTTTATGATTGGCATTTGTTGCAGTTTCTAGTTTAAGGTTTCTTGTTTCAAGGTAAAAACCGATATATTTAACAAAAATAGACATTTAAAATTGAGATTATCTTCAATCAGTTAATGATTTCAGGTCTTCACAGAAGTAAGGTTTCTTGTTGGTATTCAAATAAATCTTGGGGTAATTATCATCGCAGCAACAAAATAAGTTGCCAACGTCTTGGAAAACGCCATGCTCAATGCTATTAACGAAGACAAAGAGAAACGAACTACTTGAGATTGAGGTTTCATGCACTCAAAGATTATTTTATAGATTCCACCAAAAAAGCTTCGATGCGCTATTGAGGTCTTTTTGTTTTAGTTAATGGCCGGACAAACACAATCAAAGTGCATTTTCCTACATTTAAAATTATAACCAAGCGTCAATTGATGGAAGCCGCCATTATTAAAAACTACCGAGTTAGCTTGATAAGAATACGTATAGGCAAAGACAAGGTTTTTATAATCAACACCCACAAACGGTGTGAAATATTGCAGTTTTTGACTGCTTACGCCAGCATTATTTGCAAATTCAGCGCCATCCAAACTTCTTCTATAGGAGATACCACCCCATAATTTCCCAAAGTCCATATCTTTATAAACCTTTCCATTGATATCAATAGAAGATTCCTTGGTACCGTCGCGGTATAAAAACAAAAGTGAAGGTTCATAGCTCCACTCACTGCCGAATTTCCTAAAAACATTTCCGGCACTAAAGAGGAAGGTTCTTAAGTTATCAAACTTAAAAATACCGTTGGCATTGGCATTGACGCCATCATTATTCAACACATTTTTAACTGTCGCATGCGCGTAAAAATTAATTAGATGGTAAGAGAATCCGAAATCGATATTGAAATTTGTAGCACTTTGCTGCACGCCTGAAATCAAAGGATCATAGCCCTCATAAACAAAAGTCGTTTCATCTAATTTATACTGAATGGCGCCGGCACTAATTCCGAAAGACAACATATTCAAATCGATCTCATTACGTGAAAACATTATGTGATGGGCATAGGTAAGATAAGCTCCTGTTTGAGAATGGTATCCGTTTTTATCATTATATACAATGGCTCCCACCGCAGACGGGGAATCGCCAATACGGCTATTAATACTAAAGGTTTGCAATGCCGGCGCATTATCCTGACCAAACCATTGCTTACGTGCCGTTAATCTTAACTTGGCACAATTTGCCACGCCCGCCATTGAAGGGTGAATCAAATAATAATTATCCGTTAAGTAATCAGAGTAAATCGGCAATCCTTCTTGAGCTTCGCTAAACTGTGCAATCACAACGGTAAATGCTACTATACAAAACTTTTTAAATGTCATACTCTTTTGTCTTTTCAATGGAATCTGGGCTTCCCGATTTGTTTGAGCAGCTTTATAAATCTTTCAAATATATAAATTTTTTAAGCGCCTTCATGGAAATAGCTTCACAATGTTCTGTGAATCCCTGTCTGTATTTCTACTAACTATGAAGTCTTTATGGCGGTTTAGGATACTTTTATATGGTCATGAAATGTTAGTTCTTAATGCACCTAAAAGCATGGTTCTTCCCAATTTTATATCCAAACCATATACCTAAGACAATTAAAAACCTATGATGATAACATGATCATAAAAAAGTGTTCCACTCTTTAATTACCATATTGAACTATTCATTGATCGCCATATAAATGCCTTAAAATTATTGCTTTCCAACCAAGTTCACGTGATTAACATCCCGCTTGAAAAAGTCTTTTTTACTCTTTTGTTTTCTTATTTTTGCATAAAGAAAAGAACCTATGGAAAAGATCACAATTACAATACTTGCCACGAGCAATCCAGCTATATTAAAGTTTCAGGCGGACCAGTTTTTAACGAATCACGAAAGCTTTGAATTTCATAATATTGATGAAGCCAAAGCCTCGCCTTTGGCACAGCAGTTATTTTATCTACCGTTTATAAAAAAAGTATATATCTCTGGAAATTTCATCGCCTTAGAACGTTATGATATTGTTGAATGGGAAGATGTACAAGATGTGGTTGCCGAACAAATTGAAGACTATATCAACGACGGAAATCTGGTGGTTACCGAAAATAAAGTCGTTAAGAAAGTACCTTCTACAGTTTATGCTGAAAGCACCCCGAATCCGTCAGTATTAAAATTTGTAGCCAATAAGAAATTAGTCGCTACCACTTATGAGTTCGTTTCTGTTGAAGACGCTAAATACTCGCCGTTGGCTTCAGAATTGTTCCATTTGCCGTTTGTTAAAAGTGTGTTTCTTGATGAGAACTTTATCTCCATTACAAAACATGACGTGGCAGATTGGAGTGAGATCACGACGCCATTAAGAGAGTTTCTCCAGAATTTCATTGACAGTGAAAAAGACATAATTCTGGCGGATGCTCCAAAAGCACTTAAAAAGACTGAAAGTCATATGGAGGCGAAATTTGAAAATTACGATGACGTCTCAAAAGAAATCATCAGTATTCTTGAAGAATATGTAAAACCTGCGGTGGCCAGCGACGGCGGGAATATTGAGTTCAGATCTTATGACCCAGAAACCAAAGAAGTGAAGGTCGTTTTGCAAGGTGCTTGTAGCGGCTGTCCGTCATCAACCTATACTTTGAAGAATGGTATTGAGAATATGCTTAAGGAAATGCTTAAGGGTAAAGTACTTATAGTAGAAGCCATAAATGGTTAATTTTTAATTTTTTATTCCTACCTTTAAAGGTATTAGTAAATTATTAATTTAAAAAACCGATAAATATGGCAGTATTAAAAGTTATTGAAATATTAGCAAACTCAGATAAAAGCTGGGAAGACGCTGCAAGACAGGCAGTAAAACACGCTTCAGAAACGGTTAAAAACATTAAGTCTGTTTATGTAAAAGATCAGAGTGCGACCGTTAAAAACGGCGAAATCGCACAATTCAGGGTTACTCTGAAAGTAACCTTCGAAGTCCACTAAATTATAGAATAGCGCTTTAACAAGCGCTATTTTTCAACTATGACTTTCCTAACTCTAGTTCTCGTAAGCTTTGTTGCTCTTAGCCACTTTTATTTTCTAATTTTAGAAATGTTTTTATGGACAACGCCCAAAGGCATCAAAACGTTTGGACTTAAATCAAAAGTATTTGCTGAAGACACCAAAGTATTAGCTGCCAATCAAGGCTTATATAATGGTTTTTTGGCAGCTGGCTTAGTGTTATCAATGATTATGAAGGCCCACCCATTTATAGCTTTCTTTTTAATTTGTGTTATTGTTGCTGGTCTCTATGGCACCTTTTCAACCAAAAAAATCAAACTTTTCTATATACAATCGGTTCCTGCACTTATTGCTTTAGCTTCCTTAATGTTTTCTTAAAACCGTCTTCATATTACCTAGTCCTCATGATTATCAATAACTTTGTAAATAAGCAAAAAACATAAATTGATATATGGAATTACAACAATGGACTGACAGGGGTTACGAACTAATTATGGTATTTGGGCCAAAAATTTTGGCGGCAATTATAATATGGATTGTAGGCTCATGGGTTATAAAACTACTTTTAAAGGGTGTCAGAAAAACAATGGAAAGAGGCCGTTATGACCTCAGCCTTAAAAAATTCCTGCTCAATCTTCTTAACTGGGTACTCAAAGTTGTTCTTGTTGTAGTGGTTCTTAATACAGTTGGCATTGGAGGCGCCTCCTTCGCAGCCATTTTAGCTGCTGCAGGTTTAGCTGTTGGATTGGCGCTACAAGGCTCCTTGGCGAATTTTGCGGGCGGTGTCCTGCTTATGATATTTAAACCTATTAAAGTGGGCGATTATATTGAGGCCCAAGGTCAAGCAGGTTCTGTAAAGGAAATTCAAATATTTACAACCAAGTTAACATCTTCTGATAACAAAGAAATTATTATCCCTAACGGAAAATTGTCCAATGACAATATCGTGAATTATTCGGCGATGGAATTACGCCGTGTAGATATGGTTTTTGGCGTAGGTTACGATTCTGACATTAAAAAGGTTCGAGATTTGTTGTTGACGGAACTCACCTCACATCCTTTGGTATTGAAAGAACCGGCACCGTTGGTTAGACTGGCCAAACTGAATGATAGTTCTTTGGATTTCAATGTCCGACCTTGGGTTAAAAACGCAAATTATTGGGCTGTTTATTATGACATTCTGGAAAGCACCAAACAAGCATTAGATGCTGCTGGTATTGACATTCCTTATCCACATCAAGTGGAAATCCATAAAGAAGGCTAAGCTTTTGGTTTAGTTCCGATAAAATCCTTTAAATAAAAAGGTTCAAAATAAGCGACATCTTCCAGGACGCTTATTTTGTATTTATCCTCTGCTAATTTGCCTATTTCGTTTGCCGATGGCAATTTGTTTTCCACAAATACGGCATTAGGGTGCGTTATGATTTGCTTTGTTTTTTCAACGCCATTGCCAATAAAATAGACTTTGCCTGCTTCAAGAAACTCCTTAAAGCTATGTTCATCTAATATTTGAGCTTCAATAGCCCTAACCTGCTTATAATCCTTATCGTACACCGATGCATAAACTTCCAGACGCCGTGCATCAAGCATAGGCACAATACATCCAGAATCGATAGTTAACTGATGTGCCAATGCCTCTAAAGTATCTACAGAAATCAATGGCTTATTCAAGGCAAAACACAAGCCCTTTGCGGCAGAAACGCCAATGCGCAAACCCGTATATGATCCAGGACCTTTGCTTACGGCTATTGCGTCAATATCCTGAGGTTTCAAATTGGCTTCTTTAAAAACTGCATCGATAAATAGATGCAGGGATTCGGCATGTGAATAATTGGAATTGTAATCTTCCTTTAAAACCAAAGTCTCTCCTTCTTTAGAAAGAGAGACGGAACAATTGGTTGTTGCGGTTTCAATATTAAGTATATAGGCCACTTTTGAATATTTTTAAGAGCTATTTCTTTTTAGCTTCCTCAGCTTTTTTTACTTCTATCTTATCTCCTGGATTCAATGTTTTGGAGACGACATTGTAAGGACCTGTGATGATCACATCCCCTGCTTTTAAACCAGACAATATTTCGATATTGGTGTCATCTTGAATCCCAGTTTTTACCACTCTCAATTTGGCTTCATCATTGTTTTTGACAAATACACACTCAAACTTTTCTTCATTTTGAACTTTTTGAGGCGTTTCTTCTTTGCCAATATCTTTTTTATCGTAAGATTTTTTAACTGAAGACGTATCAGTTTTGATCACAATGGCACTTATCGGAACACTCACAACATCTTTTCGTTTATTGGTAATGATGTCCACAGTTGCGGTCATCCCAGGACGGAATGGGGAATAATTTTCGCCCTTGCCTTCCATCAAATCTTGATAAGACTCTTTAAGAATACTCACTTTTACCTTAAAGTTGGTAACCTGATCGGCCGTCAGCGCACTCGCCGCCGAATTGGCAATCGCGGTCACTACGCCCTTAAATTCCTTTTTAAGATAGGCATCCACTTCAACAATGGCAGCATCTCCAATATGAACTTTGACAATATCGTTTTCATTGACATCAATTTCAACTTCCATATTGTTCAAATTGGCCACTCTCAAAATTTCAGTACCAGCCATTTGTTGGGTTCCAACCACGCGCTCTCCAAGTTCCACATCTAATTTAGAAATGGTACCGCTCATCGGTGCGTAAATGGTGGTTCTGTTTAAATTATCTTTAGCTTCATTTACCGAAGCTCCAGCACTCTGTACGTTGTAGTAAGCCGACTGTTGACTTGCCTTTGCAATTTCATATCCAGAAACCGCTTTATCCCATTCTGATTTTGAAATAATTCCTTTTTCAAAAAGCTGCTTGTTACGATCATAGCTTAATTTAGCTTCTCTTAAGGAAGCTTCTGCCTGTTCCAAACCTGCCTTTATATTTTGATACGTTGCTTGACTTCTGTTTACTGCCGATTGAATAAGGTCAGGATTGACTCTTACCAACAAATCTCCTTTATTAACCTGTTGCCCTTCCTTAAACGGCAATTCAATAATTTCTCCGGAGACTTCACTCGAAATTTTCACTTCGACTTCTGGTTGAATTTTTCCAGTCGCAGAAACTTTTTCAACAATATCCATCAACATCACTTTCTGGGTTTCAACCTCCTTAAAGTTACCTGTTTTCCCAAACCAGCCCGCTTTTTTCCCTACAAGGAGTACCAAGATTAGGACGACTATGGTTGATATTAGGATAATTAGTGTTTTTTTTCTCATGTTGGTTCATTAATTAAAATTGGTGATAGGAATTCCAAAATAAAACTCCAATACTTTAAGTTTAAAGATATAATCATATTTAGCGCGAAGTACGTCACTTTGTGCAGATTCAAACTGATTTTGAGATTGACTAAAATCAAATGCATTTAAAAGGCCAACATTATAACGCTCTTTGGAATAGTTAAAAGCTTCCTGTCTTGCTGCCAGCGTTTTTTGGGACGCCTGGTATGCTTTTAAAGCTCCTTTTGCATCATTATAAGCTTGATAAACGGCGGTTTCCAAATCGAGGTTGGCTTGTTCCAATTGAAGTTTTGAACGCTCAAGATTAACTTTATTTCTACCCACATTATTACTTGCGGCCCAACCATTGAAGATTGGAATATTCAATTGCAATCCAAAATTATGTCTTTTATTATCTGACATTTGCATGCTAAAATCTGGTGTTGGAAACAATTCTGATGTAAAATAATTCGAACTAAAACTATAAAAGCCAGCGATCGTCGGCTGTAATGCACCCTTTGCTATTTTTACATCATATGCCGCCAATTCTGAATTAGCTTCAGCAATTTTTATTTCATAACGCGTTTCTTTAGCGGTCGCTATAATAGCATTTGGAGATTGTTTCAATATATCTGGTTCAGGCGCTATATAATCGATATCAGCGGTATCAAAGTTTTGATAATCTTCAATTAAAAGAATTTGTGCCAAAGTGATTTTTGAAAGTTGAATGGCATTTTCGGCATTCACTATTTGTTGCTCTTGGGAAGCAAGGGTAGCTTGAACCTCCAACAAATCCCCTTTAGGCAAAGAACCAGCATCTACAAGATCTTGGGTGCGGTTTAACTGTTGTTCACTGATAGCTTGCTGAGCTTCTAATACTTTTAAACTTTCCTTATTGAACAATATCTGTAAAAAAGAATTGGCAACCAAAAGAGAAATATCATCCTTCATTTTGTCCAATTGATATTGCCTTGCTACAATTTCTAAATTGGAACGATAGAGTTGGTTCAAATTTCTTAATCCATCATATAAAGTAATATTAGAACTGATGCCTCCGGATAAGGTTTTTGAAGTGGCCGTAACGGCACTAAATGTAATAGGATCTTGGGAAAGTCCAATGTTCCAACCGTAGGACGTAGATGCACTTAATGACGGCAAAAAATTACCGATGGCATCTTTTTTACCAATTTGTGCAACTTTGATATCTAACTCCGATTGTTTAACCGAAATATTGTTTTCTAAAGCATAGGCCACACATTCGCTCAGCGTCCATTTCTTTACTTGTGCTTGTGAGGTTAATGCTAGAAAGGCGAAAATTATAAGGATTGGTTTTTTCATAATTAAAATATAAGTCTATGAATCATTTGAAGTGTTACACTTAAAATAAATTATTTCTTTTTAGCATAGTCTGGAATGCCTTGTACCTGATTCCAAACTTTTATTTTATCTGATTTATTAATACCGCCTTTCACTTGAACAAAAATCCCATCACTGATTCCCAACTGCACATCGCGACGTTCAAATTTTTGATCGCCGACCATCACTTCAACAAAAGGCTTCTGGGTTTGCGGATCAAATTGTACCAAAGCTTCCTTAATGGCCAATACGTTTTCTGCTTTATCCAAAATGATGGACGCATTCGCACTTAATCCCGCTCTGATAAATGTAGAATCAATAGATTTCAGGGTTCCTTTAATGGCAAATTGAATCGCACCATTTTCTGCAACACCTTTTGGTGCGATATAATCCAATACGGCATCAAATTTTTTATCTTCAATGGCACCAATGGTAATTTCAAGCGGCAGACCTTCTTTGATTTTGCCCACTTCACTTTCATCAACCTTCCCTTCAAAAATCATTTTTTTAACATCGGCCAAAGAAGCAATGGAAGTTCCTTCATTAAAGTTATTGGCTTCAATGACCTGGTTTCCTGCCTTTACCGGAACGTCCAACACCATTCCTGAAACCGTAGCTCTTACTTGTGTCTGTGCAATATTTCCCAAGCCACTCGTCGTACCTGTTTTGACGATATCATAATTTTGACGTGAAGAAGCCAAGCTTATTTCAGCCTGTTCAACGCTTTGCTTGGTTTGCAAATAGGTGTTTTTGATGGTTTCAAATTCGTTGGAAGAAATCACCCCTTTCTCAAATAAGGCTTTTTGACGGTCGTAATTGGTTTGTTGCGTTTGCAAATTAATTTTCGCGGTTTGCAACGCCGTCTGACTTGAAGAAATTGAACTTTGAGCACTCGCTAAGGAAGACACATTAGGAATGACGCGAATTTGAGCAATAAGATCTCCTGATTTGATATATTCTCCTGCCAAAATAAACACTTCTTCAATGACCCCCGAAATATTAGATTTAATCAGCACTTCATCTTTTGGAACGATATTTCCCGTGGCTACTGTTTTCACAACAATCGTTTGTTCAATTGGAGTTTCGGTGGTGTAAACAACAGGATCTTGCTGATTTTTTTGATACAAATAAATTAAGGCGATTGCAAACATTGCAACGATAAGTCCTAGGATAATGACTGTTTTTGTTCTTTTCATTTGGTGGTTGTTATTGTTTTTTAATGGTCAAATGTTTACACCTTAACAAT